>JAMOAF010000191.1 GCA_023621895.1 Planctomycetota bacterium | reverse complement strand
AGCGGATATCCCAATCCGATTCAAGTTTCGACCGCCCGGCGACCGATACGCCCAGCGCGATGTTGTCGCGTTCTCCAACGTCAATTCGGGAAGTCTGCGCAGACTGGCAAAACGCAATCTTATGGCAACGGACATTCGCAAGGCCGCGGTTCTCTTGATGAGCCTGCCCCAGGATCAGGGCGCTCAATTGATGTCGATGCTCGAACCGGCGCAAGTCGAGGCGGTCTCGATCGAGATTGCCAAGACGAGCGTGGTTGCGCCTGAAGAGCAGGCCCGGGTGATCCAGGGGTTTGCCAGCGCCAATCCCAACGCCTTGACCGGGAGCGTGGGCGGTCTGGAAGTGGCTCGGAGTCTGCTCGAGCAGGCCCTCGGCAAGGGGGCCAATTCGATGATCGACAACGTTCGCCAATCGATCGAGGGCCTGCCTTTCGGATTCCTGCAAAAGGTCGACAGCCAGCACCTGCTGACGTTCCTCGTCGACGAGCATCCCCAGACGATCGCGCTGATTCTCTCCCACATTCCGCCGGCGCAGGCCTCCAGCATCATCAGCGGGCTGCCCGCCGATCGCCAGATTGCGGTGATTCGCCGAGTGGCCATGATGCAGCAGACGAGCCCGGAGATCATCCAGACGGTGGAAAAGGGTCTGGAGCGGCGGATGGCGAGCGTGATGAGCCAGCAGTTCGAGAACGCCGGCGGCGCGGCGGCGGTCGCGGAGATTCTCAACGTGACGGACCGGGCGACCGCGCGCACGATTCTTGAAAACCTCGCCCAGGAAGACCCGGACCTGGTCGAAGAGATTCGCCGCTCGATGTTCGTTTTCGAGGACATCACGAAGTTCGCCGACCGCGACATCCAGTCGATCTTGAAGAACATCGAGAACTCGCAATGGGCGACGGCGCTGAAGGGTGCGAGCGAGCATTTGAAAAAGAAGATCCTCGCCAACATGTCGAAACGCGCCGCCACCCTGCTCGAAGAGGAGATGGAGTATCTTGGCCCGGTCCGCGCGTCGAGCGTCGAGCAGATGCAGCAGCAGATCGTCGACGTGATCCGCCGGTTGGAAGACGCGGGCGAGATTTCGATCCGCGGCGCCCAGGAGGAGGAACGTTACATCCAGTAACGGCGCGGGCCGAACGGCGGCGCGGACGCCCCCTTGAGCCTCCCGCAGCGGGTTTGTTAGCATGGCGTGATGCTTGAAAACCACACGCCGATGATGAGACAGTACTACGAGGCGAAGAAGGCCTGCCCGGACGCGCTGCTGCTGTTTCGCATGGGCGATTTCTACGAGCTTTTCCACGACGACGCCAAGGTCGCCGCCCGCACGCTGAATCTCGCGCTGACCAGCCGCGACAAGGGTGAAAACGCGGTCCCGATGGCGGGTTTTCCGCACCATCAACTCGACGCCTACCTGGCCAAGCTGATCGGGGCCGGCCTCCGCGCGGCGGTCTGCGAGCAGGTAGAGGACCCCAAGCTGGCCAAGGGGCTCGTGCGCCGCGAGGTCACGCGGGTCGTCACCCCCGGCACGCTGACGGACGAGGCGCTGCTCGATCCTCGCGAGAGCAATTTTCTCGCGGCGGTCTGCCCGGGAGACTGGGTTGGACTCGCTTGGGTCGAACTGTCCACCGGCCGATTCGTGGCCGCCGGTTTCCCACCGAGGCTGCTTGCCGATCAGCTTGCGAGAATCGCGCCTGCCGAATGCCTCGTTTCCGACGACGCGGAGCCGCTTCCCGACTCGTGCGGCGATCGGATGATGGTCACGCGGCGGCCGGCCTGGGCGTTCGCCCAAGGGGGCGCCGAGGAGGCCCTGGCCCGGCATTTTGGCACGCTGGGACTGGATGGGTTCGGGTTCACCGATTCCCCGGCCGACAAGGCGGCGGTGCGGGCTGCCGGAGCGGTGCTCGACTATCTGGCGGAAACGCAGCGCGGCTCGCTGGAGCACATCGACCGCCTGTCGCCCTACCGGAGCGGGGAAACGCTGGAGATTGACGAGGCCAGCCGGCGGAGCCTGGAGATTTCACGAACGATCCGCGAGGGCCGCCGCGAGGGTTCCCTGCTGGCCGTCCTCGACCACACCGTCACTCCGATGGGTTCGCGCCTGCTGGCGGAGTGGATCGCCAGCCCGCTGACCGAGATCGGCGCGATCTGCGCGCGGCTCGACGCCGTGGAAGAGCTCGTGGCAGACGCGGCCCTGACTGAAGACCTGCAAAAGTCGCTCCGCCAGGCATACGACGTGGCGCGGCTCTTGACGCGCGTGACGACCGGCCGGGCGACGCCGCGCGACCTGAGTTTTCTCGGGCGGACGCTGGCTTGCCTGCCGGCGATTAAGGCCAGGCTGACCGCGCGGAAGAGCAATCTGCTCAATTCGATCGAAGCGCGGATCGATCTTTGCGCCGATCTGCGGAGCCGGCTCGAAGCGGCGCTGGTTGACCAGTGCCCGCTGGCGGCCGGCGAGGGAGGATTCATCCGCGACGGTTTCCACGGCCCGCTCGACGCGCTCCGCGAATTGACGCGAGGCGGCAAGCAGTGGATCGCGCGCTACCAGGCGGAGGAGACGGAGCGGTCCGGCATCCCGAGCCTCAAGGTCGGCTTCAACAAGGTGTTCGGCTACTACCTGGAAGTGACGAACACCCACCGGGAGAAGGTCCCCGAGAGGTATATCCGCAAGCAGACGCTCAAGAACGCCGAGCGCTACATCACGCCGGAATTGAAGGAATACGAAGAGAAGGTGCTGACGGCCGACGAGAAGGCCAAGGAGCTGGAATACGAGCTGTTCATCGAGTTGCGCCAGGCCGTGGCCGAACGCCGGCGCCAGATGCAGGCGACCGCCGCCGCGCTGGCACAGATCGACGTCTTGGCCTCGCTCGCCGAACTGGCCCGGCGGCGCAACTATTGCCGGCCGGAGCCGGTCAGCGAGCCGGTGCTCGACGTGGCCGACGCGCGCCACCCGGTCCTCGATATCCTCCAGCCCGACGGCAGCTTCGTGCCGAACGACATCCGGGCCGGCGGAGAGGCGGGCAACATCCTGCTGATCACCGGGCCCAACATGGCCGGCAAGAGCACCTACATCCGGCAGGTCGCCTTGATCACCTTGATGGCCCAGATCGGAAGTTTCGTGCCCGCGTCGCGCGCGAAAATCGGCATCGCCGATCGGATTTTCGCCCGCGTCGGGGCGAGCGATGAATTGTCACGCGGGCAGAGCACGTTCATGGTCGAGATGACCGAGACGGCGCGGATTTTGAACACGGCCACGGAGCGGAGCCTGGTGATCCTGGATGAAATCGGCCGCGGGACGAGCACCTACGACGGCATTTCGCTGGCCTGGTCGGTGGTCGAGCATCTCCACGACCGGATCAACTGCCGCACGTTTTTTGCCACGCATTACCACGAGCTGACGGACCTGGCCCGGTCGCTGGATCGGATCGCGAACTTGAACGTGGCGGTCCGCGAGTGGCAGGAGGAAGTGGTCTTTCTGCACAAGATCGTCGACGGCGCCGCCGACAAGAGCTATGGGATTCACGTCGCCCGGCTGGCCGGGGTCCCGCGGAGCGTGATCGAGAGGAGCAAGGAGATTCTGGCGCAGTTGGAATCGGAACACGTCGATGCGTCGGGCCGGCCGAAGATCGCCCGGCGCGAAAAGGGGCGGCGCGCCGGCGATATCCAGCTCAGCCTGTTTGGCCCCGCCGAGCATCCTCTGCTGGCGGAGATCCGCGCGTTCGAACTGGACTCGACCACGCCGCTCGA
>JAMOAF010000731.1 GCA_023621895.1 Planctomycetota bacterium | reverse complement strand
GTCACCTTGTCCATGCTGCAACCGATCAACAGCAGGGCCCGCGGCGCGCAGAGGGCCATCAGCTCATGATGGTTCCGCTCGAAGCCGGGCCGCGCGGGATCGGCGTCCAACAGGCTCCATATCGTGCCGCGGAGCTCTGCTAGAGGATAGTCGTCGGTGTGGATGTGCGGGAACGTGCGCTTCCAGTCCAAGTACCAGGGGGCGTGGTAGTTCGTCGCGCCATGCAGCGCCACGTGGGGATCGATTGCCACCGTGGCGATGATCTCCGGCGCGAAAGCCGCAACGTACAATGCCGTCTTGCCGCTCAACGAGAAGCCGATGAAACCGAGACGCCGGGCGTCGACCTCGGGCCGCGTTTTGAGAAACGCCGCCTCCCGCTGCACGTCGTGCACCATCTTGGCCATCGGCAGCCAATGCCCGAATCGCTCGTAGACAACCTCGTTAACCCGTTTGCTGTAATTCGTGCCGCCGCGGTAGTGGCGGATGAACGACCAACTGGTGAGCACCACATATCCTCGGCGAGCCAGCCAGGCCCCCCACCACTCTTCCGGCTGGGTGTAGTCGGGACTTGTCGAGGTCCAGGCAATCACCGCCGGAAAAGGACCCGGGCCCTGCCCCCGCGGCAACAGCAGCAAGTGGTCCTGCACGAAGTCCTTCTCGATCGGAATCCCCAAATCGATCCGCGTGTACCCCTCCCGCTCCTGCGTGCCGCGAATCTCCACCTGGCTGATGTCGCCAAACCACTCTTGGTCGGCGGCCGTGGGGCCAAGCTTTCCCAAAACCCTGGTCCACTGCTCGATCAACCGCGGGCGTCGTTGCTGATACCAATCCCGCGGGCTCGCGGCAGCCCGGCCATCTTCGCCGATCAAGGGGGAGATGAGCGGGAACTTGTACTGATCCCGCATCAGCGGCGGCGTCCAGTCGGGCGGAGTATGGTAGTTCCGCCGCTCTGCCGGAGGAGTCTCTTCAATGGACGCCGGTGTTTGGCAATCCGCCGTCCCGCACGCGAGCACTCCAACAACGCCCCAAGCCGCCAGTGCGAGGCCGGCGACTCGGTGGAAACGCTCAGCAGGCAGTATCGTAGTCCGCATCGCACGCAACTCCTTTCCTGATGATGTTTCACAATTCTAACAGGCTCGGCGGCAAGAAGCAGGCCTGGCGATGAACGAGATCTGAAAGACCGACATCATGCCGAACATCAGCGCTATCGCCGCCTCGATGCTACTGGTCTACTGGCAGCACGACGTGTTGGCGCCGTTCCGCAGGCGTCACCTCCAAGGCCGCCAGCTTCCCGTCTCGCCATACGGCGCGGACCGTCGTGCCATGCGGCGCGTGCAGGCGGAAGTCGACGTTCCACTGCCGCGGCCACGCCGGAAGCAGCAGAATCCGGTCGCCGTCGCACTGCATCAGCATCCGCTGGAGGGCGATCATCGAGACGCCGCCGTGGTCCTGATCGGGAATCCAGTCGAAATTCGGCCCCCAGAACGCCGGAAACCGGCTGCCCTGATGGCTCGTCGCGAAGTTCTGCTGCGTGTAGGCGGCGGCCGTGTCGGTCAAGCCCAGCAGGGCCGCCTGGATCGGGTCCTGCGTCCACCCGCCGGTGCGTTTCACGCGACGCGCATCGAACGTCGCTCGGCCGGCATCCAAGTCCGGCTTGCCCAGCCCGTAAAGGCGGTAGGGGAACACCGCGTACAGCTCCGGGTTCTCGCTGTTGGCCAGATGCTCGAATCGTTGCGCCGGCAGCAACCGCGGCGGGGCCTGCGTGGTATCCAAGGGCAACTCGGGCAGCAGCGTGCGGAGACGCTGCCACTGGTCGCGCGCCTCGCCGGCCGCTTCCGCGGGGATTTCGTCGAGCAACCGCCCGACCACGTACCGCAGCCCGGCAATGACGGGCAGAGGATTCGTGGCGTCCTGCCAGGTCTCGAGGGCTTGTGAGGGCTCGAAGACGATCTTCCCCTCCGCGTCGCGCTTCGGGTAGTGCCGCTCGTAGAAATCGAGCGTGTCGCGCGCCAGGGGAACGAGCGTCTCGTTGGCGAACCGCTCGTCGCCGGTCAAGGCGTAGTAGTCGAGCATGATTGCCGCCAGCTCCAGGGCGCCGTCCCAGTAGTAACGGATGTAGGTATTGTCCGTCAGGCCGTCCGGCTTGCCCTGGCGGTTCCAGCCGTAGTTGTCGTTGTTGTACGTGCCCCAGAAGTACATCGTCTCCGGAAAGAACGCTCCGCCGTGCCCGTAGTATTTCCGCGTCCGCTCGCAGGCGAGCGGCAGCGCCTCGCGATACATGCGAAACAGGGGCTGCATCAAGTCGAAGTCGCCGGCGTAAAGCATCGCCCAGTAGGGTAGCCGCGTGTTTTGAAACCAGTAGCAGCCGCCCCAGCGGCGATAGTCGGCGTCGTAGTGTTGGCCGTCCTCGACCGCGTCGACGGTGAAAATCGACCCGTTGAACTTGATCGGATACGCCCCGCGCCCGCCGCACGCGTTGATGAACCGCTGCAAGACGTAGCCAAGCGTCACAGGCGAGACGTCCGCCGGCCCATCCGCGCCGCCAAGCGGTTGATCGCGATCGGCGCCGATCCGCGAAGGCCGCTCGTTACGCGTCACCGGCTGCGATGCTCGCGGGGGCCGCGGCGCGTCGGCGAAGATCCAACTGCGGTTCCAGAAGCCGGCCCACCAACGGCGGTGCTCCTGGCGGGCCTGCTCCAATTCCACGGTGGCGGTCTCTTGCACAAGCCGGTCGAGTTGGCCGATCCATGCCTCGGAGGTGGCGGTCTGCGCAGTGAGCAGGCTGATCGCCGCGTGGCGGCGCCGGCCCGGCTCGGTCGAGCGGAGCGTCTGGTCGTCCGCGGCGACCAGGCCTTCGCCGCTGATGCAGCCGCCGAACGTTCGGTGCAAGAGCGGATCGGGAAAGCGATCGAGGAGAGCCCCGAGGCCCTGCAACCGGAGCGTGATCGGGTAGCAGCTTGTCTCGTTGCGGTGGAACCAGGTGATGCGATTTTCGCGTCGCGGCAGGATCGTGTCGGCTTCGACGATCAGCGGCTCGGGGCTGCCGGTCATCCCATAGGCGCTCTGCTTCTCCCGGCCGGCCAGCTCGCGCGGCTCGCTCCGCCAGACCTCCAGCCCTACCTGCATTGTGAAGTCGCTGGCCCCCTCGGCCTCGACGTGCACGACCGGCCGCAGCGCGTCGACCCAGATGCGGAGCGTGACCGCTTCGCCCTCGGCTCCCGCGACGATCTCGATCTCGCCTTGCCGCAGCCGGAGCGTCTGGCGGAAGGGCAGTCCGGCGCGAAACGGGTTGGGGGCAAGCGACACGCGCACGCGGCCCAGCTTGAGCAGGCGGCCCGCGCCCGACCAGGCGTCGGTCTTCGACAGGTAGCACAGCAGGTCGCCGTCCGCCTCGACCCAGAGATTCAGACCGATGTCGCCGTTGCCGAGCGGCATCGAGCCGGACGAATCGCGGCTGGGCGAAGTCCACGTCGGATTGCAGCGGTCAAGCTGCAACTCCGGCCGATCGACGGGCGTACCGCCGGCTCGGACTGCGCCAGAGACGAGCGCCATGGCCGCCGTTAGAAGCGTGGTTGCGATCCGGCACATGACTGTTGTTCCTGATGGAGACCGATGCGTTCTGGATTGGCTGCTTGTCGAGCGGCGCTTGCTGACACTCTACAAGCCGCGCGGCAGGCAGTCAACTTGATGGGAAACGTGAACGGGTGGCGGCTGCCTTGCATCGCCGCGCCGGGTACGATATT
>JAMOAF010000411.1 GCA_023621895.1 Planctomycetota bacterium | reverse complement strand
ATATTGACAATCGACGGCGTCGCCCCTTGAATCGCGCGAACAATCGGCGTTTGGCGAAGCTCGGAGCCGTTGCCACAACTAACGCCAATTGCCAGCAGCCCGATCGCCAGTGCGAGGCTGGTTGTAAGAAGTCGGGCGTTTTGCTGGCGGGGACGGCTTACTTCCATAGGAGTCAACTTCATGGCTGGGATGATTCGGAAATCTGGGCAGCCCCCCCTGTGGTGCTGCCCTGGCCTGGCATGAATTGGCTGAAGCAAGACCGCTTCATGCATCAGGCCCACCGACCCGGCTTGTCTCCGTACCCCGCCCGGGCAAGGTTGTCGACAGCGAGGCCGCGCGTCCGGCAGAATTGATCCGCTGCGCCGGCGCGCAAAATCTGTTGCCCTTGCTAAATCGGTTTCCCTTGATACATCCCTTCACCACCTTCGTTTTCGATCCGCAAAGCCTGCCTAGTTTGACTTCGGAGGCGTCGGAATGATCTCCAAACGAGGTTCCGGCATCGGTGCGAATCTCGGCACGGACGGCTCCGGTTTCAACCCGCCAATCGTGGGGTCTGGTTGCGGGCAAATCCACGGGGTAAAGACTGGCCGAGTGGGCACCGGATGGAACCGCCCGTGGGCAAAACAGACACCCTGGCCTTTCTCGGCTGGATGACTTGAGAACTCGCCACGGGCATGGCAAGCGGCGACGGATCGGCCGCCAGCGGGCTCATCGGGCGGAGCGAGCCTGAAAACCGAGCAACAGCCCGGAGCTGTCTCGCAACAGCCGTCGCCTGGGCCGGTTGGAGCGCGGCCGCCGGCCGGCGGCTGTTCTCGCATAGCCGAACTTGCAGCCCGGCGGCAATTCCGGTCGATTTCCAGCGACCAATCCCCCCGCAACAGCGACCCACGCCAACCGCCATAAATGCCGCAGCCGCTGCCAACGGACAGAAGGCAGGCCAACACCCACGCTTCGATCAACCATCGTCGAGGCATTGGGGGCACCCCCCGGATTCCGGCGTCCGCGACATGCCACGAGCCCGGTTGCCATGAGACGGCATGGGAACCGTACCAACAGCGTGGCCAACTGGGTTCATCGGCAACTCGGCGACGGAATATTGAGAATAACCGTCATAGACGGCCTGGACCGCGCAAACGAAAGAACCGTCAGATATTCCCGGATTCCGGCGAGGTCCAAACGATGCGCCTCTTACCGATCGGCTTGCCCAAAGCCCGGGTGGTAAATCTCCACGCGGTCGAGTTCCGCCGGGCCGGTCCAGAGGAGTCTCAGGTAGCGGTTTCCGGGGGGCGCGGCGCACTCGTATTCGACCATCGTGCGGCGTTGGCCGCGAGCGGGCCCGCTCATCGGGCTGCCCAGGCGGCGCTCCTTTCGCGCGGGGTCGAGGCTGCGGAAGGCCGCGCCGTCGGCGGAGACCTGAAATGCGATCTCACTGCCTTCCGCCGCGTAGAACGCCACGACCTTCACCGACTCGATCGGCGAAGGCAGGTGGTAGATGACCCAGTCGTTGGCGCCGCCCTGAGCGCGGAACAGGTGTTCCGCGTAGAGCGCGTTGAAGTCGTTGCGCAACAGCAAGCCATCGGACTTCGAGTGGACGCGGGAGAAGTCCTGCAACTCGTCGGCCAGGCAGACGCGTTTGACATCGAGCGGGCCGATCACGTTCGAAGGCAGCGACGTGCCGGAGACATTGCCGGCCCTGGCGCGATAGAACCAGCTCTCGCCGGCCCGAGCGGTGGTGTCGCTGAACAGCGGCCGGTAGGCCACGTCGGCGTCGGAGATGTTCTCGGCGATCCGCGTCCACGGCCCATCCGCCGCCGGCGCGCGCTCGATGTCGTAGCCGCTGGCGCCTGCCGAACCTCGCCACGAGAACATCGGGACATTGCCGGCCGCCAGCAACTCAGGCGGATCCGGAATGGGCGGGGGCGGGACCGGCAGGCCCTGAATCTTGAACGCCGCTTCGCGCATCGCGCTCATGATTCCGATCTCTCCCTGCACGTCGGCGCTGGGGAAACCCGGCCAGTGATACGACCAGACGCTCGGATAGGTAAAAACCTGGTGCCAGGAGAACCCTCCCTGGCCGTGGTGGAAGTACATGCTCCACAACAGGGCGCCGGCGGCGCCCCGCTGGCCGCGGACGCCGTCGAGGAACTGCCGGACTCTGCCGGCGACGTTGTCCGGGGTGAAGTTGCTGCCATCGACATAGGGGCCGAATTCGCCGACGAAGAACGGGCGCTGGCCCTTCAGCGAGCCGACCTGGCGGCGGATGTCGGCCAGCCAGTCGTCGGGATTGCCGCCATAGTAATGCCGCGTGTAGAGATCGATATTCGGGTCTTCCAGGAGCGGCTCGCCCGAGACGTGCCGCGCGTCGGCAACCAGGTGGTTGCCGTCGAGACCTTTGATGTAAGCCGCCATCTCGGCAATCCATTCGGGCGGGGCGCCGTTCATCTCGTTGCCGAACTGCCAGGCGAGGATCGCCTTGTCATCGCGGTAGGGCACGCCGGTGACGGAGTTGGTGCGTCCGAGGACGTAGCGGAGGGTAGCCTTGTAGTCTTCCTTGACTTGGGGGTCGGTGTAGAACTCGTGGCGATTCTTGCCCCGATGCGCCGCATAGGCGCCGATCCCGCCCAGATAGTCGCCCGCGTCGGCCGTGAGATCGAAGATCACGCGCACGCCGTACTTGTTGGCCAGCGCGAACAGGCTGTCGACGACCTGAAACGACTCCTCGTTGAACTGTCCCGGGCCAAGCACATAGTGCCAGGGCTCCGGCTCCTTGCCGGGCGCGCGGATCGGCAGGTTCCAGGTGCGGACGACGCGGAGATTCATCTGGTCGAGCGTCTTGAGACCGTCCTCCTGCTCCCACGGCGTGGGCAGCTTCATCCGCTCCGGTAGAAAAAGCGTGTAGTCATACGGCAGCACCAGCCCCGGCATGTTCGCGCCGATGAATCGGAACTCCTTGTCGCCCTCCATCAGCCTGTCGCCTTGGCGCGTGATGAAGTGCTGGAATCCGGGCGGAGGCGGCGCGGGCTCCGCGGAAACGGCCGAGCTGGCAAGCGCGAGGACGCAAGCGGCAAATACGGCTTGGCACCTGTTGACGGGTGTCTTGTTCACGACGATTCTCCTGAATGCCGGGTGGAGCGGGGCCCTGTCGCGGCAGGCTGATCCGGCCACCTGCGAGATGCTGCCGGATCCCTGCACATCGACAGGGCCGAGGATTTGGCGGTCTGAGCCCGCGAGCAAGGGATACGCGGAAACAGGCCTCCTGTTACCAGTTGCCGATGGGTTGCTCATCCCGGCGGCAAAGGATTCGCTCCCAGGTGGTGTCGACGATCCGGCGCGTGGCTTCGTTGGTACTGCCGTTTGGATCGAGAGCGACCCCTTCATTGTTGAAACGGCCCTCGATCGTTTCGCTCACGAAGCGGACGCTGCCGTCGGCCAACACGAAGTTGGCTCCGCCCGGATGGCGGCTCGAGTAGCCGCGATAGCCGCGCGTGGTCCAGCTCGGCGGTTGCGTGGTGCCACCGAGGTTGAGCTTGTAGACTCCGGATCCGACTTGATCGCCTCGGCGCTCATAGCTGCCTCGATCTCCGACGCCGAAAACGAGGGCGGCATAGGACAACTGGCGCTCGCCGTCGGCTTCGCGAAACTGCCAGTCGCGTTCGCCCAATGCGATCGTGTTGCTGGTTCCGTCAATAATGTCCGCGAACGTCAGGGACTTGTTTTCGACGAACAGCCCGCCGATCTCCGGGTC
>JAMOAF010000794.1 GCA_023621895.1 Planctomycetota bacterium | reverse complement strand
TACCAGGGCGCGGGGGGCAAGACGATCATTCCCCACAAGGCGTCGGCCAAGGTCAGTTTCCGCCTGGTCCCCAACCAATCGCCCGAAAAGGTCGGCGAGGCCCTCGCGGCGATGCTGCCGAAGATCGCTCCGCCCGGCGTGGTGGTCGAGGTCGAGCCCCTGCACGGCGCCCCCAGTCTCCTGGTGCCACTGGACAGCCCGCGCGTGAAGGCCGCCCGCCGGGCGCTGGAGTACGCCTTCGGCCGCGCGCCGGTGATGACGCGCGAAGGCGGCTCGATCCCGATCGTCGCCACGCTCCGCGAGAAGCTCGGGGCCGACACCCTGCTGCTCGGCTGGGGCCAGGACGACGACAACGCGCACAGCCCCAACGAACGATTTTCCGTGGCCGACTTCCACCGCGGAATCCGTGCCAGCGCGCGACTCTGGAAGGAATTCTAGCAAGGCTTAGCCGGATTGATTGGATGCACAACCATGCTGGATCGCAAATTCATCGTTGACAACTCCGAAGCCGTCAAGCGGAACTGCCGCAACCGCGGCGTGCCGGCCGATGTCGACCGGTTCCTGGCCCTGGAGGACCTGCGGCGGGAAAAGCAGGCCGAGGTCGAGAATCTCAACCGCAGGGCCAACGAGGTTTCCAAGTCGATCGGCCAGGCAAAGGACGCCGCCGAGCGCGAGGCCCGCAAGGAGGAGGGGCGCACGCTCCGCGAGCGGACCGGCCAGCTCCGCGCCGAGCTCGATGCGCTGGCCGCGGAGCAGGACGCGATCCACCGCTCGATTCCCAACATGTCGCATCCCGACGCCCCGCTCGGCGGCGACGACCAGGCAAACCTCGAGGTGGGCCGCGGCAAGACCCCTCTGCCAGAGTTCGGTTTCAAGCCGCTCGACCATGTTGAATTGGGGGAACGGCTCGACCTGATCGACTTCGAAGGGGGGGCGCGCGTCGCCGGCCACGGGTTCTACTTCCTCAAAAACGAAGCGGTCCTGCTGGAATTGGCCCTCCAGCGCTACGCGCTGGGGCTGCTGATTGCCGAAGGCTTCACGCCGATGACCACGCCCGATTTGGCCTCGAACCAGATTCTCGAGGGGACCGGCTACATCCCCCGCGGGCCGGAGACGCAAATCTACAGCATCGAAAACCAGAACCTGAGCCTTGTCGCGACGGCGGAGATCACGCTCGGCGGCCTGCTTGCCGGGCAGACCGTCGACGCCGAGACCCTGCCCTTGAAGCTCTGCGGCATCAGCCATTGCTTCCGCACCGAGGCCGGTGCGCACGGGAAGGAAAGCCGGGGGCTGTTCCGCGTGCACCAGTTCACCAAGGTCGAGATGTTCGCCTTCACCCTGCCCGATGACAGCGAAGCGATGCTCGAATACCTCCGCGAGCTGGAATGCCGGCTGTTCGACGGGCTGGCGATTCCCTACCGGGTGGTCGACACGGCCACGGGCGACCTGGGCGGACCGGCCTATCGCAAGTACGACCTCGAAGCCTGGCTTCCCGGGCGCGGCGGCTTCGGCGAAGTGACCAGCACGTCGAATTGCACCGATTACCAGGCCCGGCGGCTCAACGCCCGGTTCAGGGTCAAGGGCGAAAAAGGCACGCGGTTCGTCCACACGCTCAACGGCACGGCGATCGCCATCAGCCGGGCCCTGATCGCCGTGCTGGAGAACTACCAGCAGGCCGACGGTTCCGTCGTGATCCCCGAACCGCTCCGCGCGGTGGTCGGCAAGGACGTGATCGAGCCGCGCAAATAGGCATTTTGCGCGAGAAAAAACGGCCGCGGCGCCGGCGGGCAATTGGCCGGGCTGTAGACACGCGCTCCCCTCCCCATTTATAGTGTTTGTATTGGGGCCCGGAGCGGCTTCGGGCTGGCGATCGGCGGCGAATTTCCGCGCGCCACCCGAGTCGGGGGAGGTGGCCCGCGGAGGGAGCTGAAACGGCATGACGACGCTTCCCTTGACTTGGGCGGTTGCCCTGGGGGCGGCCCTGAGCAGCGCTGCGACGGCAGAGATACCGGCAAACGTTTACGAAAGCCCGGAACCGGCGAAACCCGCCGGGCGGCTGGACGAAATCGTGTTCGCCAAGCTGTCGTCGCTGGGCTTTCAGCCCGCCCTCTGTTCCGACGCGGTATTTGTCCGCCGCGCGTATCTCGATCTGATCGGCACGCTGCCGACCGCCCAGGAGGCTCGGGAGTTTATCGAGAATCCCGCCAAGGGCAAACGCCGCGAGCTGGTCGACCAATTGCTCGAGCGGGACGAATATGCCGACTACTGGGCGATGCGCTGGGGCGACATCCTGCGGATCAAGGCGGAATTCCCCGTCAATCTCTGGCCCAATGCGGCGCAGGCCTATCACCGCTGGGTCCGGGCGTCGCTCGCCGAGAACAAGCCCTACGACAAGTTCGTCCGCGAGTTGCTCACCTCCAGCGGCAGCAACTTCCGCGCCGGCCCGGTGAACTTCTACCGCGCCGTCCAGAACCGGACTCCCGAGGGCATCGCCATGGCGGCCGCCTTGGCACTGATGGGGTCGCGCGCCGACCGCTGGCCGGAGGAGCGATTGCAGGGCATGGCGGTCTTCTTCTCGCAGATCGGTTACAAGCCCACGAGCGAGTGGAAGGAAGAGGTTGTTTTTTGGGACCCGCTCCGCGCGAGCGCCACGGCCGGCAACACGGCGCCCGGCAGGGACGCCATCCGCGCGGTCGCACAGCCGGCCGGCGATGAGCCGGCGACGCCCGCCGTGCCGGCGGAAGGCGGCCCGAGGACGGCGATGTTGCCCGATGGGACCCGGATCGAGTTGCCCGCCGACCGCGATCCGCGGGAGGTCTTCGCCGATTGGCTGATCACGCCCGAGAATCCCTGGATGGCCAAGAGCATCGTCAATCGCGTCTGGGCGTGGCTGTTGGGGCGCGGAATCATCCACGAGCCGGACGACATCCGCGAGGACAATCCGCCGAGCAACCCCGAGCTTCTGGCCTACCTGGAGAGAGAGCTGGTGGCCAGCGGCTACGATCTGAAGCAGCTTTACCGGCTGATTGTGAACTCCAGCACGTATCAGTTTTCCTCCGTGCCGCGGACGAGCGATCCTGAGGCGCTGGCCAACTTTGCGATTTACCCCCTCCGCCGGTTGGATGCCGAGGTGCTGATCGATGCGGTCAACCAGGTCACCGGGACTTCGGACCTTTACACCAGCGCGATCCCCGAGCCGTTCACGTACATTCCGCAAGGCAAGCCGGCGGTCTCGATTGCCGATGGCAGCATCACGAGCCCCTTCCTGGCCTTGTTCGGACGGTCGGCGCGGGCGACCGGCATGGAAAACGAACGCGACAACAAGCCCGTCCCCGCCCAGTCGCTGCACATGCTCAATTCGAGCCACATCCAGAATAAACTTGAACAGGGCCCGAACCTGAGGGCGATCATCGCCTCGGGCGGCGGACCGGAGCGAATCCTTGAGCAACTGTACTTGACGATCCTCTCGCGCCAGCCGACGGCCGACGAGGTTGCCGCCGCGCTAGAGTACGGCAGCGCCGGCGAGGCGAGCCGGCCGGCCAGATCGGCCAGGTCGGGCAGGCCGGGCAGAGGGAACCGATTCGTCCCGACTCGGGCGCGCGAGAACTGGACCGATATCACCTGGGCCTTGATCAACAGCGCCGAGTTTCTCTACCGGCACTGATTCGCGCCTGGCTCGTGGCGGCGGCAGATCGAACGTCCGTTCGGATAGAAGAAGGAAACCAGAAGATGAGCCCGAACCAAGACTCGGAGAGTGGACCAAAAATCTCGCGGCGCGAGGCGCTCCGCCAAGGCGCCTGGGGCGCGGCGGGCATGCTGCTGGCCGGCGGCCTGGCCTCGGGATCGCGGGCGGCCGAGCCCGGCAAGACCCAGCCGGAGGCGAAGGCCAAATCAGTCATCCAGATATTCCTCTGGGGCGGCATGTCGCACAACGACACATGGGATCCCAAACCGGAGGCGGGCCGCGAATACATGGGAGAGTTCTCCGCGGTGATCCCCACCAATGTCGACGGCATCCAGATCGGCGCGTTGTTTCCCGAATTGGCCAAGCAGGCCGACAAGTATTCCCTCATCCGCAGCATGACGCATGGAAACAACGGCCATGAAACGGCGGCCTACCTGATGCAGACCGGGCACGCGCCCGGCGAACGCCTCGCCTATCCGAGCGTCGGCGCCGTCTTCGCGCTGTTCAAAAGCCCCGGATACACCGGCATGATTCCCCCCTACGTCGTGCTGACCAAGCCGCAGGGGCGGTTCTCCGAGGAGGGTTTCCTGGGGCCGAAGTTCAAGCCGTTTGCCACCGGCGGCGACCCGAACGCCATGCGATTCGAAGTCGAAGGCGTCGTGGCTCGGAATATCACCGACGACCGCCAGAAGGCCCGCCGCGAACTGCTCGGCAAAATGAACACGCTGGGCAACCTGATGGCGGCCAGCCCCCAGATGGTTGCCGCCGCAGAGGCCAAGGAGCAGGCCTATGAGTTGATCCTCGGCGCCGGCAAGGAAGTCTTCGATCTCTCGAAGGAGAAGCCGGAGCTGCGCGATCGCTACGGGCGCCACACCTTCGGCCAGGAGTGCCTGGTGGCGAGGAGGCTCGTCGAGACCGGCGTTCCTTACGTGGTCATCAACTACCCCGGCGGCTGGGACACCCACAAAGATCACTTCCAGACGATGCGCCGGCAGGCGCCCCAACTGGACCAGGGGCTGGCAATGCTGCTCCAGGACTTGAGCGATCACGGGCTGCTGGAGACGACGATTGTCTGGTGCTGCGGCGAATTCGGGCGCGGTCCGAAGGTCGACTGGCAGCCCCCCTGGAACGGCGGCCGGAACCATTATGGCAAGGTGTTTTCGGTCCTGGTGGCGGGCGGCGGATTCAAGGGCGGCCGCGTGGTCGGCTCCTCGGACGAAAAGGGCGAAGAGGTCAAGGAGCGGCCCGTCTATCCCGTCGATCTGCTCGGAAGCATCTACAAACTGTCCGGCATCGACTCCGGCGCCAGGCTGCCCCATCCGATGGGCGCCGAGGCCTACGTCTTGCCGGCCGCGTCGGAAGGCGCGAAGTCGGCCGGCCTGTTGACCGAAATCATGTAGCGCGCCAGCGCTTTAGAGCGCCAGCGCTGAAGACTTGACTGTGCAAACAACGGAGCGGGTTATGAACAGGGCTGTGTGGCTGCCGATCCTGGGACTTGCCGTGCTGCTGGCGATCGCGGCCGCGGCCGACGCGCAGCAAAGGCCGTACATCGGTTATGTCTATCCCGCCGGCGGGCAGCAGGGGGCCACGTTTCCGGTCAAGCTGGGCGGGCAGGGCCTCGATGAGGTCAACCAGGTGCTGGTCACCGGCGAGGGTGTATCGGCCAAGATCGTCGAGTATTTGCGGAAGATCGGCCCCCAGGAAGTCACCTTGCTCAGGGAGCAGCTCAACGAGCTGAAGCGGGCCTTGAAGCAGGGAAAGGGCGATGAGCTGGAGACGCTCGGCTATGTCGCCAGGATCGAGAGGCGCTTGTCCGAGTACGTCAACCGGCCGGCCTGCGCCTCGATTTCGAGCCTGGTATTTGTGGAGGTGACGATCGCGCCTGATGCCGAGCCCGGCCGGCGCGAACTCCGCTTGGCGACTCCGCGTGGCGTTTCGAACCCGCTCGTTTTCCACGTCGGCCAATTGCCCGAAGTCTGTAGAAAGCCGATGACGACCTGCGCGCTTCAGGTGCTCGGCAAGGAGGAGTTGGCGCTTCGCAAACGGCCCGACGAGGAGATCGAGCAGTCCATCACGCCGCCGTGCACGGTGAACGGCCAGGTGGCCTCCGGCGAGCTGAACTTCTATCGATTCGAAGCCCGCAAGGGCCAGCGGCTGGTGATCTCGGCCGCGGCGAGAGAGTTGATCCCGTACATTGCCGACGCGGTGCCCGGCTGGTTCCAGCCGGTGCTGGCCGTCTACGACTCCAGTGGCAAGGAACTTGCCTATAACGACGACTTCCGTTTCAATCCCGATCCGACGTTGCTCTTCGAGGCGCCCGCCGACGGCGAATATATCTTCAGTATCAGCGACGCGATCTACCGCGGACGCGAGGACTTCGTCTACCGCGTGACCATCGGCCAACTCCCTTGGATCACGAGCATCTTCCCGTTGGGCGGCCAGGCGGGCGCCTTGAAGAAGGTCGAAATGAAGGGCTGGAATCTCCAGGATGCCAGGCTGGCGATGCCCCCGAAGGACGCGCCGCCCGGCGTCTATTCAGTCGCCGCGCGCAAGCAGCGGTATGTATCCAACCCGGTGCCGCTGGCCATCGACGACCTGCCGGAGTCGCTCGACCGGGAAGCCAACGACGACGCGGCGTGCGCGCAGCGAGTGACCCTGCCGGTAATCGTCAATGGGCGGATGGATCGCGCCGGCGATTGGGACGTGTTCCAGTTTTCGGGCAAGGCCGGCGATCGGGTCGTGGCGGAAGTCACCGCTCGGCGGCTCGATTCGCCGCTCGATTCGATGCTCAAGGTGACCGACGCCGCCGGCAAGCTGCTCGCGATGAACGACGACTGCGAAGACGTTGGCTCCGGGTTGAACACCCACCATGCCGACTCCTACCTGATGCTCAGGCTGCCGGCCGACGGGACCTATTTTGTGCACCTGGGCGATGCGGCTCGCGGCGGCGGCGAAGAGTATGCCTACCGGTTGCGGATCAGCCCGCCGCGGCCCGATTTCGCGCTGCGCGTGGTGCCTTCGAGCGTCAGCCTCCGCGGCAGGTCCTCGGCCACGGTCAGCGTCTACGCGATCCGCAAGGACGGGTTTGCCGGCGAGATTAAGCTGAGCCTGAAGAATCCGCCCAGGGGGCTGTTCTCGTCTCCGGTCACCCTTGTCAGCGATCAGGAGGTGGCGAAGCTCTCGGTCAGGAGCGGCCGGCCGGGCGCGGATGGGCCGATGGCTCTCACGGTGGAGGGAACCGCGCTGGTCGATGGGCGCCAGATCGCGCGCGTGGCCGTGCCCGCGGAAGACCGGATGCAGGCGTTCCTCTGGCGGCACCTCGTTCCGGCCGAGGAGCTTGCAGCAGTGGTCCAAGGGCCGCTGAGCCAGGCGCCTCCGAAGCGGGTGCGCCCGGCATCCCAGGCAGAAACAAAACCCCAAGCCGCGCCCGCCAGGCCGGCGGACGACAAGCCGAAATTCACCAAGCAGCAAGTCGCCGGCCGTCTGCGCCAGATCAAGTTCCTCTACGAGGAGTGGCTGATCACCGACGAGTTCAACGACCGCAAGCTCGCCGAGTGCGAAGCGGCGCAGTGAGCGGCGGGTGAGATTGTTCGCGCCGCCCCACCCCGATAGCCGCGTGGGCTTGCCCCGTGCTTGTATCAGTACCCAAGCTTCCGCTTGGGTTCATCCGCTCTTACAGCGTCCATCCCTGGCGATAGGGCGGATTGACGTGGCGGTTCGCTTCCTCGGAGTTGGTGAACCGCATGTTTACTGCGTCCCACTGGAGTTTCTGGCCCGGCAGCTTGATGGCCACCACGCCGAGCATGGCGATTTCCGTCAGCGGGCCGCCGTAGGCGAAGTCGGAGCCGGCCTTCCCGCCGTTGCGGATCGCATCGAGCCAGTCCTGGTGATGCCCGCGGACACGGGGGAGCGTTTTCTCGGGCGGCTGATACTGACGCATCTTGGCCTCGGGGATGATCCGCACGCCGCCGGCGCCGTGGGACCCGTAGGTGATCGTCCCCTTGTCGCCGAGGACGACCGCACCGGTCTCGACCGATTTGCGCTCCGGCTCGAGGTCGGCGGGGCGGGGAATCCGCTCCGCGCCGCTGTACCAGTGCATGGTGATCGGGCCGCGGCCCGCCTTGGCCGCGAACTCGTAGGTGATAATTTCGCCCTCGGGAAAGGCGTCGCCCTGGGTCTTCGGGTCGTAGTCCTTCACCTCCGCCCGGATGGTTTGCGGCGCGCCGAGGTCCAACGCCCAGAAGACCGGATCGACGACGTGGCACGTCCAGTCGCCCACCGTGCCATTGCCGAAGGGGACCCAGCGCCGCCATGAACCCGGCAGGTACGCCGGGCAGTAGGGCCGCTGCTGCGCCGGGCCGAGCCACAGGTCCCAGTCGAGCGTGGTGGGAACCTCGTAGGTCTGCTGCAATTGCGGAAGCAACCCGATCGCCGAGTTCATCGCCGCACAGCCGGCATGGATCGTGTGGACGTTGCCGATTGCCCCGTTCCAGATCCATTCGCAGAACGTGCGGATCGAATCCGACGAGTGACCCTGGTTGCCCAACTGGGTGACCACGCCGTGCTCGCGGGCGGCTTTCATCAACGCGCGGACTTCAAACACGTTGTGCGCCAACGGCTTCTCACAATAGACGTGTTTGCCGCGCTTGATGGCCGCCATTGCCGCCACGGCGTGGAAATGGTCGGGCGTGGCGACGATCACGGCGTCGATCCGGCACTCCAGGGCATCGAACATCTTGCGGAAGTCGCGAAATTGCCGGGCGGCGGGAAAAGCCGCAAACGTCTTGGCGGCTCGGTTCTGATCGACGTCGCAGAGGGCGACCATGTTCACTTCCGGCGCCACCGCGCTGATCACGCTGGCGCCCCGCCCGCCGACGCCGATGACGGCGACATTCAGTTTCTCGCTGGGCGGAGTCTCTCCGCTCCGGGCCAATGCGCGGCGAGGCACAATCGCGGCGGACGCCACCGCCGCGGCAGCGGCGAACTGCCGCCGTGAAATCAGAACGTTCTCGTTCATCGTCGTCTCCCGGTAATTGAAGGCCGTGTCCATGGTTGTCGCGCGCTCGACCACTCTACACGCCATAGGGTGGTGCATCAAGCGGGCCAATCCGCTGCGATTGGCGCAAGCGCGAAACCGAGAGATCATCCGACAAGTCGTCCGGCTGCCCAGATCGCCAGCTTCTCGCGGAAGATCTTTACGTTGTGGCGGATATCGACCGGGAACGACGGGTGGATCAGGAACGTGTCGATGTCGGCGGTGAGCGGGCTGGAGGCGGCAAGTTCGCGAATCTCCTCGAAGAACCGGCGGCGTTCCTCCTCGGTCCGCGGGCCCTTGCCCCGCAGCGGTTCGAGAAGGATGACCGGCCGCTGCCGGCCAGGCTCGCCGACGCCCACCAGCGCGCTGCGCGAGACGGCTTCGTGCCGGTTGAAGATCGCCTCGCAAGGGATCGTGTACTTTGTCCCCGCCGCGGTCCGGACCCGGTGCGCGATCCGCCCGCAGAACCAGAACCGGTCCTGGTCGTCGAGATAACCGGCGTCGCCCATGCGATGCCAGAGGCGGGCGCCGTCGGCGATCTTGCCGGTCGCATTCGCCTCGACCCGGGTCACGTAGCGGCGGGTGACGACGGGGCCGGCGACGATCAACTCGCCGATCTCGCCTTCAGGCAGAATCTGGGCATCGCCGATGCCGGGAATCGGCCCATCGACCGCGCGGATCACCTGCCACTGGATGCCGGAAAACCTGCGGCCCACGCAGACGCCCGCCCCTTGGTCGGTCTTCGCCGCGGTCTCGGCGAGCACCTCGGACGCCGCAATCGAGGCCACCGGCAGCGCCTCGGTGGCGCCGTAGGGCGTGTGGATGTCGCCCGCCGGGTGGATGCAGGCCTTCATCCGCCGCAGAACGTGGACCGGAACCGGCGCGCCCGCCGAGAGCACCCGGCGGAGGGTCGGCAGGCTCGCGCCGTTGGCCTCGCAGTAGCGGCCGACCCGATTCCAGATTGCCGGCGAGCCGAACGACTGGGTGGCTTGCCAGTCGCGGGCCGCTTCGAGAATTTTTCCGGGGTCGACTTCGGCCGGCCGCGTGGGGTCCATGTCGGGGATCACGGCGGTGACGCCCATCGCGCAGTTGAATAATCCGAAAAGGGGAAACCCGGGGATATCGATCTCGCCGGGTTGGATTGCATAGAAGTCGCGAATCTGCTCGACCTGGGCGTCGAAGTTGCCGTGGGTATACTCGACGCCCTTGGGCGGTCCCGTGCTTCCGGTTGTGAAGATGATCGCAGCCGGGTCCCCGGCACGGGTTTCCGCCAGTTCGGGGCCTTCACGGGGTGTGCTGCGCAACTCGGCCAGGGTGGGCCCGCCCCAAAACCATCGCCTACCGACGGTCACGTTGTAGCGGGCCTGGCGAAACCGCCCGCGGAGCAGCGCCCGCACGGCCTGCGCGGCGGGAATGGCGGCGAAACCGCGGGGCCTGGCGTCTTCGAGGCAGCGAACCAGGTTCCTCCGCCCCATGCCGGGGTCGATCAGGATGATCACGGCGCCGGCTTTGAACAGGGCGAAGACGAGGGAGACGAAATCGACGCCCGGCCGCACCAGCAGCGCAATCCGAGTGCCGGCTGCGACGCCCATCCGTCGGAGTCCGCGGGCGAGGCGGTCGCTGTCTTCGTCGAGTTGGCTGAACGAGAGCTGCCTGTAGCGCCGCTTGCCCGAGCGGTCGTAACCGAGCGGTTCGACGACTGCCGGGGCGTCCGGCCGGCGCCGAGCCATTTCGGGCAGACGGGCTGCGACGTTCACGACGCCTTCTGTCGGTGGCGCTGCCATTTCATCCTCTACTGGCCCCGCGGCTGCGCCGCCGACTGCGGTTCGCCCGCGATCACGCGCAAGACGTCTTTCAGAATCCGTCGGGTCGTCTCGGAGTAGTCGACGTCGAACCAGGCAATCTTGCCGTCGTGGTCGAGGACGTAGATTCGCGGAAGCCGCTCCGTGGCCACCTGGGCAAAATAGTTCCCACCCGGGTCCATCAGCATGGGAAAGCCGACCTTGGCCTGGGCGAAAATCTCGGCGGCGGTTTCGGCCGAATCCCTCTGGTTGATCGCCACGGCGTTGACCTTCCGGGCTCCGTAGGCCGACACGGCATCGGCCTGGATGTCCGCGAGGATCGACGCGGCGATCTTTTTTGAGGTGTCCGTCTCGCCGGCCGTCCAGAAAAGCACGACCGTGGCGGCCTCGCCGCGGACGTTGCGGAGCGACACGTTCTTGCCGTCGGCCGCGGGGAGCGTGGCCTCGGGCAGAGGATCGCCGACCCCGATCTTGCACGTGGCGCTGAGGGCCTCGCTCAATTTGACCTCGGGAATCGCCGTCGGCTGCGGCGCGAGCTCCTTGGGCACCTCGATGGGGATCGGCTGCTTGGGCTCCGGCTCCACGGCGGGCTCCACCGCCGGCTCGAGCGGCGGCGCCGGCGGACCGGCCGCCGGCTGCGGCGGGCGGTCGGGTGAGCAGCCAAGCACGGCCAGCACGCCTGCCAGAACTACCCAAGCACCCCAGGCTGTTGTCCGTTTGCTCATGATTGGTTTCCTCCTGATTGATGTTCCGCCGGCGCTGGGATCACTCGCGGATGATCTTCACGCCCAATTCTCGCAACTGTTTGCCGTCGACCTCGCCCGGCGCGCCGGTCATCATGTCGGTCGCCCGTTGGGTCTTCGGGAATGCGATGCAGTCTCGGATATTGTCCAACCCGCCGAAGAGCATGACCAGCCGGTCCAGCCCGAGGGCGATGCCGCCGTGGGGCGGCGCTCCGTACTGTAGGGCGTCCAGGAGGAATCCGAATCGGGTGGCGGCGGTTTCCTCGTCGATGCCGAGCAGGTTGAAGACCTGGCTTTGCAGCTTCTGGTCGTGGATACGGATCGTTCCGCCGCCGGCTTCGAAGCCGTTGATCACCAGGTCATAGGCTTGCGCCCTGCATTTCGCGGGCTCGGTGGCCAGCAACGCGCGGTCCCGCGGCCGCGGCGACGTGAAGGGATGGTGCATCGCCGCCCAGCAGGCTTCTTCCTTGTCGTATTCGAACATCGGGAATTCGACGACCCAAGAAAAGTGCATTTGCTCCGGCTGGTAGAGTTTCAAGTCGGCGCCCAGGCGGCGGCGGAGCCCGTTGAGCGCCTTGCAGGTGATCTCCCACTTGTCAGCAACGAACAGGAGCAGGTCGCCGGGTTCGGCCTGCATCCGCTCGGCGATTTTCGCCAGCGTTTCATCGGAGAAATTCTTGGCGATCGGCGAGGCGAGCCGCCGCTCGTCCCCCACCTTGAACCACGCCAGGCCCTTGGCGCCGAAGTCGCCGGTCACGTAGCTGGTCAGTTCATCGATGCCCTTGCGGGAGTAGCGGTCGGCCGCATTCTTGGCGTTCATGCCGCGGACCTTGCCGCCCGAGGCGACTGTCTCGCGGAAGACGCGGAAATCGGCGGTTGCCGCCAGATCGCTGACATCGACCAGCTCCATGCCGAAACGCAAGTCCGGGGCGTCGTGGCCGAAGCGCTCCATGGCTTCGTCGTAGGTCATCCGCGGCAGCGGCAGGCTCAGTTCGCTGCCCAGCAGCTCCTTGGCGAGCTTCGCCATCAGCCCGTCGATCACGCCGATAACGTCGTTGGCGTCGACGAAGGCCATTTCGAGGTCCAATTGGGTGAATTCGGGCTGGCGGTCGGCGCGGAGGTCCTCATCGCGGAAACACCGTGCGATCTGCACGTAACGGTCGTAGCCGGCGATCATCAGGATTTGCTTGTAGAGCTGCGGCGACTGGGGCAGGGCATAGAACATCCCCGGTTGAACCCGGCTGGGCACGAGATAGTCGCGCGCCCCTTCCGGCGTGCTCCGCCCGAGCATCGGGGTCTCGATGTCGATAAACCCAAGCTCGTCGAAGTAGTCGCGGATGAGCTTGGCCATCCTGTGCCGCAGGATCAAGGTTCGTTGCATCTCGGACCGGCGGAGGTCGAGAAACCGGTATTTCAAACGCAGGTCCTCGCTCGGCTGCTCCTTGGCGCTCGGCTTCATTGGCGGGACTTTGCTCTTGTTCAATACCTCCACGCGGCGGACGCGAACCTCGATTTGACCGGTCGCCAGGTCGGGGTTCTCCGTGCCGGCCGGCCGAGGCGCGACCTTCCCGGTGATCGACACCACGTCTTCGCTCCGCAGCCTGCGCCCCGCCTCCAAGTTCGCCGCCTCGCTCTCCGGTGCGAACACAACCTGGGTCTTGCCGTATCGATCGCGGAGATCGATGAACAGAGTCCCGCCGTGGTCGCGATAGGTATCGACCCATCCACAGAGGGTCACCTCTTGGCCAACCTGGTCAGCACGCAGCTCGCCGCAAGTATGAGTTCGGAGCAACGGAGAAACCCTTGACTAGTAAGACTTTGGGGCGCTCCGACCGCGGCGGTCCGCGCCGGGCGCCCGCGATGGGGCAAAGCAAACCCCCAATTGTAGACGAGCGACGCCGTTGCGAACAGTCAACTCCCGCGGCCCTCGGCAAAGATCGCATCCGCCACGCGGCGTATATCGATCGGCTCGGCGATCGGCACGGGCCGGCATTCACTCAGGCTGCGGAACCAGGTCCACTGGCGCTTGGCGAACTGCCGGGTGTGGGTCTTTACCCGTTCGACCGTCTCTTCCAGCCCCGGCCCGCCCTGGAGGTGCTCGATCACCTCGCGGTAGCCGACGGCCTGCGACGCCGTTCTGCCCAGGGGCCTCTCGCGGGCGAGCAGGCGGCGAACCTCGTCGACGAGCCCCTGTTCGAACATCGCCTCAACACGGCGGTTGACCCTGCGATAGAGGACGGCGCGGGGCCAATCGAGCAAGAAAACCCGGCACCGCTCGGCCGGCAACCCGCGGTCGAATTGCCTCTGCCACTTGCTGATCGGGACGCCTGTCTTCAGAAACACCTCCAGCGCCCGCACGAGTCTGCGCAAGTCGTTCGGATGAAGCCTTTCGGCGGCGGCGGGGTCCACCTCGGCCAGGCGGCGGTGGAGCGTGCCGGGTCGCGCCCGTTCTTCTTGTTCGAGGCTCCGGCGGAGCAGCGGATCGGCCGCGGGGCCCTTGAAAGTGCCGCGGAGCAAGCCCTTCAGATAGAGCGGTGTTCCGCCGACGAAAAGCACTTCCTTGCCCCGCCGGCGGATGCCGGCAACACATGCCTCGGCGGCCGCCAGGTACTCGGCGAGGCTGAACTGCCGGTCGGGTTCGACAATGTCAATCAGATGGTGGGGCGTTGCCGCACGTTGCTCGGCGGTCGGCTTGGCGGTGCCAATGTCCATTCCCCTGTAGACCGCCATCGAGTCGAGCGAAACGATTTCGGCCCCCAGAAGCGCGGCAAGGGCGATGCCGATCTCCGTTTTTCCGCCCGCGGTTGGACCAGTCAAAAACCAGCACCCGGTTGCTCGAAAGCTCTCCATGGCGCGGCGGCCTTTCAGCCCACTTGTACTTCTTGGTGATTCGTTCTAGGCTACGCAGAGCGGCGCGCAGACCTTGATTGTGATCGATTCATCTGTTCTGTAAAAGGGACCTTCGCGATGAACGCACCGCAGACGGTTCTGCACCGGATCATGGGCGTAATCGAATCCCGCAAGAGAGACCGCCCTTCCGGCTCATACACGACGCTTCTGTTGGACAGCGGCACGCAGCGAATTGCCTCGAAGCTCCGCGAAGAGGCCGAGGAGTTGATCGAGGCCGCCACGGATAATACCTGTTCCTCGCCGAAGTTCGTGATCCACGAGGCGGCCGACCTGGTTTACCACATGCTCGTCCTCCTGGCGGATTGCGACGTTTCGTTCCACCAGGTCGAAGCGGAGTTGGAAAACCGCTTCGGCGTCTCGGGGCTGGCCGAAAAGGCGTCGCGACGGGAGAGCGAGGCCGGCCGGCCGCCGCGGAAGGGCTAAGAGCCCAATCAGCCGAATCGGTGCCGTGGTGGCGGCTGAAAGCCGAAAGCTGGTGACTGACGGCTGAAAGCTGGCGGCTCCTGGCTCGACGGAATGAGCTGCGTGCTACGAATTGCGGCGTTTCCGCGTTGTTTTTCTGCGGACCGGCGTTTTGGCCGCCTTGCGTTTCGGCCGGCTGACCACGCGGAAATCGAGCTGGCGGCGGTCGATGTCGACCCGGGCGACCGCCACCCGCAACAGGTCGCCGAGCCGATACGAGTTGCCCGAGCGGAACCCGGAGAGCGTGTGGGTCGTGCGATCGAACTGGTAGTAGTCGTCGGCCAGGGAATCGACGTGGACGAACCCCTCGGCCGGCAATTCGACGCCCTGGGCAAACAGCCCGTAGCTTTCCACCCCGGTGACGACCGCGTCCATCTCCTCGCCGATGCGCGTGTTGAAGTAGGCCAGCAATTTCAGCTTGACCAACTCGCGCTCGGCGTCTTCAGCGCGCTGCTCGCGCTCGGAGCAATGTTCGCCCAGGGTCAAGAGCGCATCGTAGTCGGCCGCGGGCGGGCGGCCCTGGATCACGGCGTCGAGCAAGCGGTGGACCGTCAGGTCGGGATAGCGGCGGATCGGCGAGGTGAAGTGGCAGTAGCAATCGCTGGCCAGGGCATAGTGGCCGAGCGGCTCGGGGCTGTAGACGGCCCGCTGCATGGAGCGGAGCAGGGCATACTGGACGGCCTGCTCCTGCGGTTGGCCGGCCACTTGGGCGAGCAGGTTTTGGATCTCGAAGCGGCTTTCAAGGCTGCCGGTCTCGAAGCCGATCTCGTTGACGAACTCGGCGAGCGCCTTGAGCTTCCGCGGGATCGGCGATTCATGAATCCGCCGCAAGAAGGGGATTTCCCTGGCGGCCAGAATCTCGGCCACGGCCTCGTTGGCGGCCAGCATGAACTCTTCGATGATCTGGTGGCTGACGGTGTTCTCGGCCTTGTGGGCGCCGATGACCTGCCCGTGCTTGTCCAGATCGATCTCCACTTCGGGCATGTTCATGTCGAGCGCGCCGTGCTCAAATCGCCGGCGGCGGAGGATCATCGCCAGTTCGTGCATCCGCCCGAGCAGGGCGTGGACCGGCTTGCCCAGCTTCCTGGTCCAGCCGGCCGGATCCGCCAGGCACTGGTCGACTTGTTCATAAGTCAGCCGCTTGCTGCTCTTGATGGCCGCGCGATGCGCCTCGACGTGCGTCCGCACGCCCTCGGCGGTGAACTCGATGTAGACGCTCTTGGTGTAGCGGACCTTGCCCGGCTGCAAGCTGGCCAGCCCGTTGGAAATCAGCTCCGGCAGCATGGGGATCACGCGGTCGGGCAAGTAGACGCTCGTCGCCCGCTGGCGCGCCTCGCGGTCGAGCGGCGCGCCGGGCTGGACGAAGTGCGAAACGTCCGCAATGTGGACTCCCAATCGCCAGTGGCCGTTGTCCAACCGCTCGAGGGAAATCGCGTCGTCGAAATCCCTGGCGCCCACCGGGTCGATCGTCACGACGGTCTCGCCTTGCGCGTCGTAACGGCCGTCGATGGCGGCCTGGTCGAAGCATTCCGCCTGCCGCCGAGCGTCTTCGAGCGCGTCGTCGGCAAAATCGCCCGGCAGGTCGAATTCGTGGATGATCGCCAGCGTATCGACGCCGGGCTGGCCCCGCTGGCCGAGGATTCGCGTGATGACGCCTTCCCCGTCATGGGTCGGCGAAGGGAAGCGGATCATCTCGAGCACGACCTTGTCGTCGGGAACGACCCCCGCGGCGCCGGGATCGCCGACGAGGATCGGGCGGGAAAACAAGGTCCCGTCGATCGCCACCAGGCCATAGCCGCCGCGTTCGAAATAAGTGCCGACGAACTGGCTGGTCTGGCGCTGGAGAATCTCAACGATCTCGCCCCGCGGCCCGGGCCGCTTGCCGCCGCCGGCGAGCAGGCGGACGGCCACCACGTCGCCGGTCGCGGCGTCCTTGGTCCGCTTGGCGGGGATATAGACGTCGGCGTCTCGAGTCTCGCCGCGCGGAACGCCTTTGGGGCGGACAAAGCCGAACCCGGCCTCGTTGCGGCGGAAGGTGCCAACCAGCTGGTTGCCCGCCGCTTTGGGAGCTTCAGGCGATTGCACCAGGTGACCGGCTCCGTAGGCGAGCTTTCCCGCCGCGATCAGCTTCTTGACCGCGGCCTTGACAAGAGCCCCTTCCGTCTTGGGCAGCCCGAGCCGCTGGGCGATCGACCGGGGTTTCATCGGGCGGTACCCAGGGCTTGCCACCAGTCGGAGAATCGCCTCGCTCAGTTCGGCAGGCTCCATGGTCTCCTCGATTCTAAATGAGCTTGCGTGATTCGTGGAAAAAGCGGCTATCACGCTCTCATGAATCCCTCCCTAAAATCACGCAAGCTCATTTGGGGCGGATAATTTCGAACCTATTCCAAAGCCGGAACGCCTGCCACGGCCGCTCCGGAAAACCTGCCGCCGGCCATCTTCCGGTTGGCGATCAATCCCTTTCGCCATAGCCCTTGAAGAGTTTTCTGCCCATGTTCTGGTTGTAGTGGGTCCACGGGCTGCCGACGTTCGGATCGTCGCGGAGTTGCTGGTGGAACGAGAACACCTTGGCATCCAGGTTGTCGAGGTAATAGAGAGCCAAGGCCTCGAGGGTCATCGGCAGCTTGGGGCTGCCGAACTCATACTGGCCGTGGTGGGCGACGATCATGTGCTTCAGGCGAAGCACCTTCTCCTCGTCGAGCGGCTCGCCCGCGAGCTTTTCGGCCTCGCGGACCTTGGCGTCGAGCATCCCCACCGCCATCACCAGGTGCCCGACCAACTGGCCCTCGTCGCTGTAGGCCATGTCGCGGTCGTAGACCAACTCGTCGACCTTGGCCATGTCGTGCAGGAAGGCGCCCATGACGAGCAGGTTGCGGTCGATCTGGGGATAGCAGGGGGCGACCCGCGACGCCACGTCCATCAGGTTGACCACGTGCTCGAGCAGGCCTCCCTGGTAGGCGTGATGCAGCTTGATGCCCGCCGGCGCACGGGTGAACTTGCCCATGAACTCCTCGTCCATGAGGAAGCACTCGGCGAGCATCACCAGCTCGGGATCGTCCAAGCCGCGGAGCAGCTCGGTCAAGCGCGCCTTGAGCCGGGCGATGTCCGCCTCGGTCAGCGGAAGGAATTCCGCGTCGTTGACCTCGCAGGGTTCGATCAAGGTGACCCGCGTGGCGATCAGTTGCATCGCCCCTTGAAAGAGCTGCGTCGTCCCCTCGACGCGGAGATAGTCGCCATTTTCAAACGACCGGTAAACGTCCTCCGACGTATTCCACATCCGCGTCGGAATCGAGCCGGTTCGATCGGAGAGCTCCATCTGGAGGTAGAGATTGCCGTTTCGATTCGGGCGGAGTTGCTTGCCGGTGACGCGAAAGACTTCATCGACC
>JAMOAF010000125.1 GCA_023621895.1 Planctomycetota bacterium | reverse complement strand
TCGAGCAGGGCATCGCGATCCCCGCGGGCATCCTGCCGATCGCCACCACGGAGGAACTGACCGTTTAGCTTTTTTGACCCCTTTGCCCCCGCGGCGCTGGCCGTCCTGGAAACCGGCTGGCGCCGCCGGGGTGCTTTCCAGAAAGGTGACATCGTGACTCAAGAGATTCACGTCAAGGTCGTCGAATTCGGCGACCGCCGGCACTATCAGCTTCAGTGGACTGACCCGATCACGGGAAGGAAAAAGACCAAGTCTTCGGGCGTCGAGGTAACCGGCCGCAAGCGCGAGCGGGACGCCGCGGAGAAGGAGGCGGGCAAGCTCGAGGACAGACTCCGCACCGGCCGTTATCGCCACTGCGGCAAAATCGCCTGGCCGGACTTCCGCCAGCGGTACGAAGACGAGGTCTTGGCTAGCTTCGCGCCGGCCACCGAGAAGAAGGCTTGCGGAGTCTTCAACCTGATCGAGCAGGTCCTCTCGCCCAGGTGGTTGAGCGACTTGACAGCAGCGCGCCTCAGCTACCTCCAGAAGCACATGCGGGACAACCAGCGATCCGAGCAGACCATCAAAGGGCACTTCGCCCACCTGCTGGCCGCGCTCAATTGGGCGGTACGGATGGGGATGATCTCCAAGGCCCCCAACATCGAGAAGCCGCAGAGGGCTAAGAGGCAGGAGGTAATGAAAGGGCGCCCGATCACGGGGGAGGAGTTCGAGCGGATGCTCGACAAGGTCGCGGAGGTCCTGACCGAGCCGCCAAACAAGCGGCGCCGCCTACCCAAGCCGCCGCCGCCCGAGGCCAGCGACTCTTGGAAGCACTTCCTGACCGGCCTTTGGCTCTCCGGCCTCCGGCTCTCCGAGGCCCTGCAACTATCCTGGGATGAAGACGATCGGCTCCGCGTGGACCTGGGCGGCCGCCGGCCAATGATGCGGATTCCCGCCGCGCTCGAGAAGGGCAACCGCGACCGGCTGCTCCCGATCACCCCGGACTTCGCCGAGTTTCTGCTCCAAACGCCAGAGGAGGCCCGCACGGGCTTTGTCTTCAACCCGGCGCCCAGGCGTGGCGAGCGGACGAAACGCCTCGGGGACCTGGCCGTGGGCCGCATCGTGGGGGCGATCGGCGCCGCCGCCGGCGTGAAGGTCCACACCCACCCCACCCGAAAGGATGAGAATGGCCGGCCCCTCGTGAAGTTCGCCAGTGCCCACGATCTGCGCCGGTCGTTCGGCGATCGCTGGGCCCGCAAGGTCATGCCGATGGTCCTCCAGGAACTCATGCGGCATGAGTCGATCGAGACAACCATGCGGTTCTACGTTGTCCAGGATGCCGAGCAGACCGCAGACATCGTCTGGAGCGTTTTCGAATCTGGTAACACTTTTGGTAACAGTGGCCCCTCCGTTGGGGAAGTGGCCAAATTTGGCGCAAACAAAAACCCTTGCCACCGCAAGGGTTAGGAAGAGGCGCCGCCCGGATTCGAACCGGGGATGGCGGATTTGCAATCCGCTGCCTTAGCCGCTTGGCTACGGCGCCTTGGAGCCGGTACTTGGAACCTACATCGGCTCGTCTCCGCAACGCGGATGAGTGGAATTGTAGCAGAGTTCCCGATTGCGAGGAAGAGGCGGGTTTCAAAGAATTGTGCCAGGTCGGCAGCGTTTCACCGGCGCCGGCCGCCCGGTTTGGCGCCTTCGGCGGACTCCAACCGGCAGGCGCTTCCGGTGTGACCCGGTGGAAGTTGGGTGTGATGCCGGCGTCAACATCACCCAGAGCCCAACTGAGACCTCCCAGCACGATCTGCTGGAAGGTCTTGTTGGCCCCGACATCTTCGCGGTACCCCATCGACGTGTAGAACACGCGCCCGCGGCCATGCATCTTGGCCCAAGTGGCTGGATGCGGCGGGCGCTGGTACGCCTCGCCCTTCATTTCCTGGGTGTCCTGCACGAGGAGCACGTGCATTTCGGGGTTGAATCGGTACATGGCGTACCATTCGTCGTTCAGCCGGAAGCCCGGGCCGCAGCCGGCCAAACCCGGAAAGTCCGGCGAAACCACTTTCATCGTGGCCAGCTGCTGGGCGCCGTGGCTGCCGAATTGGCAAGAGAGTGTGTGGATTGTGTCATTTCGCGGCGCCGAGCCAGTTCGCCTAAGCGGGTTCCAGCCAGCCGGCCGCTGGTGATTGCCCAGGCGATGTGCAGCCCGTGCCCCCAGAGCACTATGCCGCCCAAGCCGTTTTGGCCCACGGCGTAGAGGCCGGGGATCGGGCGGTCATCCTCATCCAGAACCTGCATCTGCTCGTTGATCGCCGCACCACCCTCCGTGGTGGTGAAATAAGCCTTTACCGGCCCCAGCAGCACCCAGCGACTGCCCGCCAGGTGCGAAGGCCGGTCGGTACGATGGAACGGGTCTTTTTCCAGGCCGGTGGCAAAGGCGTTGAAGCGCGCGACGGTGTTCTGGACTTCAGCCGCCGGCAGGGACCGCGCTTCGGCCACCTCGGCCGCTGTCTTGCCGGCGATGGCCACGTCGGGCCGCAGCCGCAAGTAGTCGTTCACGTAAGCGTAGGCAATCTCCGGCGCCGTCGAGATAAAGTGCGGCCAGGCACTGTACCGCGTGCAAAGCCGCTGGTCCATGAGAATGTAGGCAATCTTCTCCGCCTGGCCGGCCACGGCTACCTCGCGCGAGGGCGAATGCAGCTCGTCGCAGAAACGCCGCCCCTGCCGGTTGAGCAGGATCGCGCCGTCGCTCAGGATCGCGTCTTCCGGATGCTGCCATGTGACCAACAACCGCTTGATCATCCAATGGACCACCGGCTTGGGGACCAGCGGCAGCATCAGACCCATCAGCCGCATGGCTAGACCTTTCGACGGCAGAAGCTGCTCGAAGCCATCGCGGGCGCGGGGCACGAAGCGCAGCTCGGGACCATAAGCGATTTCCATATTCACCAGCCTCGCCCCCACCTGCTCCGCCAGCCGGTGGCCGTCGCCCAGCGCGTGGGGGTTGATGCCCTCGATGGCGGTGAATTCCGGCCCCCGGTATCGGGCGATGATGTCGGGCGCATTGGCATAGTCGCCGGCGGCCAGCACGACGCCGGCTCGCGCGCGGAAGGTGTGCCTCTCGCCGTTGACAGTTGCCACCAGGCCGGTTACACGTCCGGCGTCGACGACAAGCTGCTCGGCCGGCGCGCTGCACAGGATGGTCCCGCCGGCCCGCAACAGCCCCAACTGGAACGCGGCTATGTACGCCTTGGCGTTCGGCACCACGTTGTGCATCCGCGGCACGCGGTTGGGCGGCTCCGGGCTCGGGCCGTAGAACCGCAGACCCATCCGGCCCATCCACTCGAGCGTATCGGCGCCGTGGTCGAAGAAGAACCGCCGGAGACGGCGGTTGTTCTTCACCTGGTAGGCCGGGGGCCCGAACTTCGCGGCGTCTTCTTCGTGGTCGTCCGGGTTGTCATCGATTCCGGCCCTGATTTGCAGCGCCGTTCGGTTGGCCGTGAACGAGCCGATGGCCAGGCCCGTGGCCCCGCCCAGCTTCGGCTGCTTCTCCAGCAGCAGCACGTCGGCGCCCCCTTGCGCGGCCGCCATGGCGCAGGCCAACCCGCTCCCCCCGCCGCCGACCACAATCACGTCAAACTGCGTTTTCACGATCGCTTCCTTAAGACAATCTCTCCCCCATCGATAAGGCCCGTTATTGGCATACTGACCGTAAAGGCAGATAGCATCTACCTATTCAAAACCTTCCCCCTTCCGCGCAAGCCGGCTTGCGCAAAAC
>JAMOAF010000246.1 GCA_023621895.1 Planctomycetota bacterium | reverse complement strand
TGCCGCGGGTAACCAGATAGCTTACCGCGATTGGCAAGGCCGGGCAACACCACCGCGAAGCAGCCGCGCCCGCATTGCTTCTCTGGTTTACCGAGGTAGAATTGTGTCAATGGTGGCGATTTCCGCTCGTTTTCCACTCCAAGAAGCGAGGCAGCGAGTTTGCCGGAAACGGACACGATTTGGAGTGCCTACAGGACCCGATGCCTCGGGAGCTCGAGAGATGGAACCAATAGGACCCCAGGGTCACGAAACGATCGTCAACGCCCAGGTTGCGCCCCAGCCCCCCTATCCTCTTGGCTACTACCCGCCCCAACGGCGCGGGCGAGGCAGGGGACTGTTGCTGTTTTTCATCCTGTTGCTCGTGATGGCCTTGGGTTTTTCATTTCTCCTGAACCTCGCCCTGCTCGCCAATCAGACCCCTTCCCGCCCGGGGCGCGAGTTGCAGGAGGAGTACTTCGCTCATGCCAAGTTCCAGACCGGCACGGACAAGATCGCCATCGTCTCGGTGGACGGCGTGATCCTCAGCTACGAGGGGTACCTCAAACAGCAGATCGACCAGGCCGGCGCCGATGAGAACGTCAAAGCGGTGGTATTGCGGGTCGATTCCCCCGGCGGGAGCGTCTCCGCCTCGGATTATTACTATCACCATCTAAGCAAGCTCCGCACCGAATCGGGCAAACCGATCGTGGTCAGCATGGGCGCCATCGCGGCCAGCGGCGGCTACTATGTCTCGATGGCGGCCGGCCCGAACGAGAAGACGATCTTTGCCGAGCCGACGACCTTCACCGGCTCGATCGGCGTCGTGATTCCGCATTACAACTTCTCAGGCTTGCTCGACCAGTTCGGCGTCAAGGAGGACAGCGTCGCCAGCCACCGGCTGAAAACGATGGGCAGCCTGGCACGCGAAATGACCGAGGAAGAACGGGCGATCTTCCAGCAATTGGTGAACGAAGGATTCGGGCGGTTCAAGACCATCGTCCGCGCGAATCGGCCCAAGTTCCAGGGCGATGACGAGGCCCTCGAGAAATTGGCAACCGGCCAGATATTCACCGCCGAGCAGGCGAAGGAAGCCGGGCTGGTTGACGAAATCGGCTTCATTGAAGAGGCCGTCGATCGGGCGATCGAACTGGCCGGCCTCGACCGGAACAACGTCCAAGTCATCCGCTACAAGAGAACCCTCAGCTTAGGTTCGCTCTTGTTGGGCGCCAACGCGCAAGGCAGGGCCTTCGACCTGGCCCAGATGATCGACATGTGCGCGCCGCGACCCTACTACCTGGCCACCCAGTTGCCGCTGCTGGTTCGCAGCGGCGATTGAACCCGCGCCCGAGCAGCACTGCCGCGTCGCTTCCGGCAGCGCCCCTGATGCCGCCCACGGGTACTGCCGACGGCGAAAATCGGCCGTTTTGCCAGCGACTGCTACGGGGCCGGGTGGCCGCCGGCCGGATCGAGGGTTTCCGCCCAGGTTTCGGCAATCGCCATGATCCACGCGACCGACTGTTCCATCTCCTCGAGACAGGCCCATTCCAGGGGCGAGTGAGGCGTGTGTTGCCCCGTGGAAAGGTTCGGCGTCGGCAGGCCCATCTCGGTCAGACGCGAGCCGTCGGTGCCGCCGCGAACGATCGCCAATTCGGGCTGGAAACCCAGCTTTTCCAGGGCCCGCTCGGCACACCGGACTGCCCGCGGCTCCTTGGCCAGCCCCTCGCCCAGATTGCGGTACTGGACCTTGATCTGGATGTCGAACTCGACGCCGGGCACTGCCCGGGCGGTCTCCGCCGCCGCTCGGCGGAGCACGTCCGCATGGCCCGCGAGGGCCGGCGTGCTGAAATCGCGGAGGAGGATTTTCAGCCGCGCCTCGGCCACTCCGCCGGCCATCTCGTAGGGATGCAGGAAGCCCTCCCGACCTTCGGTCACCTCAGGCGCCCGGCGGTCGCGCGGGAGGCGAGCCAGGAAATCGCCGGCAGCGCGGACCGCGTTGACCATCTTGCCCTTGGCAATCGAAGGGTGGATGTTCCTGCCGCGAATCGTGACGGTCGCCAGGTCGGCGGAAAACGTCTCCACGTCGATGCTCCCGGCGCCCTGCCCATCCAGCGTGTAGCAGGCGGCGGCCCCGAGCCGTTGGATGTCGATGTGGTCCACGCCGCGGCCGATCTCCTCGTCGCAGGTGAAACAGACCCGCACCGCCCCGTGCTTCCGCTGGCGGTCGGCCATCAGGCGGTCCGCCGCCTCCATGATCACCGCCACGCCGGCCTTGTCGTCGGCGCCAAGCAGCGTGGCGCCGTCGCTGGTGATCAGGGTCCGCCCCACCATGCCCGCCAACTCCGGGCAGTCGGCCACGCGGATCACGCGTCGCGGATCAGCCGGCAGGGCGAGGTCGCCGCCGGCGTAGTTCTCGATCACCTGCGGGCGAACATTGGCGCCGGGAGTCTCCGGGGAGGTATCCAGGTGGGAGCAAAAGGCGATCGTCGGCGCCGGCCGGTCGAGGGTCGAGGGAATCGTGGCCAGCACGATCCCGTGTTCGTCCTGCACAGCGTCCGCGATCCCCATCCCCCTCAGCTCTTCCACCAGCATCCGCCCCAGGTTCAGTTGCCCGGGTGAGCTGGGATAGCCCGCCGCGTCATCGCGGGCCGTGGTGTCGACCTGAACGTAGCGGAGGAAACGATCCAACAGTCGGGACTTGATCATCGCGAGTATTCTTCCTCAGGTCAGTGGCAAGGGCCGGCCAAACCGGCCGGCGCCGCATGGTCGCCCCGCCGCAACCGGGCACAACGGGCGAGTGCGAGGCTCAAGTGCTTATCTTCGCCAAACCGGGCGCGATTTGGTAGGCTAGGAAGGGGTGTTTTGTCCGCGGGATTCGTTCTGGAGAGACCTCGCCATGCCGGCCGCAGATGTCCGTTACCTGGTGTTCGATGTCGAAAGCGTCGCCGATCCGCCGCTGATCGCCAAGCTCCAATACGCCGGTCAAAACCTCGGCGGCGACGAGGCGTTGCGGCGTTACCGGGCGGAGTTGCTGGAGAAATACGACAGCGACTTCATCCCTTACACGTTTCAGATTCCGATCTCGGTGGTGGTGGCCAAGCTGGCGGCCGACTTCCGGCTGATCGACGTGGTGGTGTTGGATGAACCCGAGTTCCGCCCCCACGTGATCACCGAGAACTTCTGGAGAGGCTGGGAAGCGTACCGCCGGCCGACCCTGGTCAGCTTCAACGGCCGCGCGTTCGATCTGCCGTTGCTCGAGCTGGCGGCGTTTCGCTATGGCTTGAACCTGGCGGCCTGGTTCCAGACGAGCGCCAGGTCGTACGAGCAGCCGCGGAACCGCTACAACCTCGCCGCGCACATCGATCTCCACGAAACCCTGACCAATTTCGGCGCCACTCGGTTCCACGGCGGTTTGAACCTGGCCGCCACGTTGCTCGGCAAGCCCGGCAAAATGGATGTCCAAGGCGACATGGTCCAGGACATGTACGAGGCCGGACGGCTCGCCGAGATCAACGACTACTGCCGCTGCGACGTGCTGGACACGTTCTTTGTCTTTCTCCGCACGAGGGTCACCCAGGGCATGCTCTCGCTCGACGAGGAGCAGCGGATCATCGCGGAGACCAGGTCGTGGCTCGAGCAGCGCGCCCCGGCCCAGCAGGCCTACCGCCTCTACCTTGAGAAATGGGGCGATTGGCCGAACCCCTGGGCTGCCCCGTAGCCCCGTAGGGTGGTGCATAGCGGCCCAACCCGAACCGGTCGAAATGCCCACGGCCGTCTC
>JAMOAF010000482.1 GCA_023621895.1 Planctomycetota bacterium | reverse complement strand
GCGGGAGGTGTTGTGTAATCCAGGGGGGGGACTGGATTTGCGGGAGACTTCTGCGGTTGGGGGGATTGGGGGGATGGCTGCCCCCCTTTAGGGTCTGGGCTCTGGGGCGGGGGAGCTGAATCGGGGGCCTGGGGTGCCGGCGCCCGCTTCTTCGTTGGGGCGGCCATCTCGGCGGATTCTTCCCGCGGCATGTATTGATAGACCACCACGATGGCCGCAGCGAGCAGCAGAATCAACAGTCCCGCCTTGCGGAACGTCGCACTTCTGGAGGACGCCATGAGACTGCCTCGACAGGGTGGGAGGCGCTGTTCTTGGAAAAAGGCGGGTCCGCTTGGGGGGTGTCTCTGCCGCCCGGGGTGCAGAAATCACCCGTGGCGGAGCCAAAAGCCCGCAAATGCCGTGGTTTAAATATTCTTCCAGAAACTTGCCGTGGGGAAGGTTTGTGTTGACGGCAAAGCCACACAAATTACAATAATTGCTATACATCTGTATTTTAGCATGGCAGGCCCGGTCGCCGTCAACCCTCCAAGCGAATATCGTCCCGCCTCCGCCACGCCCGCCTATTGACAGGGCCCGCCGATCGCAGATGTTTCGGTCAGCCGATTTGGGAGTCACTACCGATCGCCGGTTGTCGCTGCGCCGGCGGCGCTCCGATCGCGCGGCGATCCCACGCAACCCTTTGCAGTCTTCAGAGCGATGATTTTTGCCCACCCGTCCGCTGAAAAGAGCATCCTCGATGCTCGCAAGTTGAAGATCGCGCGGGAAGCCCAGACCCGGGACGGCAGTCTGCAACTGGTTGTCCGGGAGCTTGGCTTCGACAGCGAGGAGCAGGCCGTTGCCGCCGTAGGCAATACGCTGGGCATGGAAATGGTCGACCTGGCCAAGACGAAGATCGACCTGGGCGCGCTGGAATCGTTTCCCATCAAGTTGATCCACAGGCACATGGTGTTCCCGCTCGGGGCCGACGGCGACTCGCTGCTGCTGGCGATCGGCAATCCGTTCGATCTGCACGCCCTGGACGCGGTCGGCGCGGCCACGGGGCGGAGCGTGGTGCCGGTCGTGGCGCTGCCCGCCGAGTTGGCCAAGCTGATTAAAACGCACCTGGGCGTCGGAGCCGAGACGGTCGAAGGACTGCTGGCCCAATCGGAGGATCGCGACTCCGGCGTCGAGGTGCTCGACGACATTGAATGGGACCATTCCGAGGCCGCGGAGATGGCCCAGGAGGCCTCGGTCGTCCGCCTGGTCAACGAAATTCTCACCGAGGCCGTGGAGAACCGGGCCAGCGACATCCACATCGAGGCCCAGGAAGAGGGCATGAAGGTCCGCTACCGGATCGACGGCGTGCTCCAGAAGCAGCCGATGCCGCCCGAGATCAACCGATTCCAGTCGGCGATCATCAGCCGCTTGAAGATCATGGCGCGGCTGAACATCGCCGAAAAGCGCGTCCCGCAGGACGGGCGGATCAAGCTCAAGGTCCAGGGCCGCGAGATCGACATCCGCGTCTCGATCATTCCCATGTTGCACGGCGAGGGCGTCGTGATGCGCGTCCTCGACAAGGACCGGATGAGCTTTTCGCTCCGCGGCGTCGGCATGGACGACGACATCTACGCCCAGTTCCAGAAGTTGATCAGCCTGCCCCACGGGATCATCCTCGTCACGGGCCCGACCGGTTCCGGAAAAACGACCACGCTCTACAGCGCCCTGAACGAGATCAAGAGCGAAGACACGAAGATCATCACGACCGAGGACCCGATCGAATACCAGCTCAATGGAATCAACCAGATTCAGGTTCACACCAAGGTCGGACTGACCTTCGCGGCCAGCCTCCGCGCGATCCTCCGCCACGACCCCGACGTGGTCCTGGTGGGCGAAATCCGCGACCTCGAAACGGCCGAGAACGCCGTCCAGGCGTCGCTCACCGGCCACCTCGTGTTCAGCACCCTGCACACCAACGACGCCGCCGGCGCCTTCATGCGGCTGGCCGACATGGGCGTCGAACCGTTCCTGGTCTGTAGCACCGTCGAGGGCGTGATGGCCCAGAGGCTCGTGCGGACGCTCTGCAAGGAATGCCGCAAGGAAATGATTCCCCGCCAAAATGACGTGCCCGACGATTTCCCGTTCGATGAGTGCATGGAGACGGCCGGCCATGTCTACGCGTCCGCCGGTTGCCGCGCGTGCCGCGGGACGGGCTACTCCGGCCGGGTCGGTATCTACGAGTTGCTCGTGGCCAACGACGAAGTCCGCGCCCTGGCCAGCGAGCGGACCCCAACGAACATCGTCAAGCAAGCGGCCATCCGCGGAGGAATGCGGACCCTGAGACAGGACGGATGGCGCAAAGTCATCCAGGGAAGAACCACGATCGACGAGGTCTTGCGCGTCACCAAGGCCGATTGACGGAAAACACGCCTGGTTCCCATATCAACCGGTTCCCATATATCACCTAGGTCCCATATCACCTGGCTCCCAAATATCACCTGGTTCCCAAGCTCCAGCTTGGGAACCAACCAGCCTCGATGCAGACGTTCCCAAGCTGGAGCTTGGGAACGAGGGTAAGCTTGGGAACGAGGGTAGAGGTAGAGGGAAGTTCGATGCAGACGTTCCCAAGCTGGAGCTTGGGAACGAGGGTAAGCTTGGGAACGAGCGAGAAAGCCGAGCGAAACTCGATGGCCGCCGATGCCTGAATTCACCTACACAGCACGCACGATCTCGGGCGAGGACGTCCGCGGCACGATCAGCGCCGGAACGAAGCGGGAGACGCTCGCGCTGTTGGCCGACCGGTCGCTCTACCCGATCCACGTCGCCAGCGCGGAGGCCGGCAGGATCAGGTTCCGGTTCAAGAAGCGCGTCGGGGCATCGGTCCTGGCGTCGACGCTGACCCAGTTGGCCGACCTGCTCCAGAACGGGGTTCCCCTGCTCAGCTCGCTGGAGATTCTCGCCGAGCAGTCGGCCCATCCGACGATGCGCGAAGTGCTCGGAGACATTCGCGACAAGGTGTCGGAGGGCACGTCGCTCGACGTCGCCTTTGCTACCCACCCGGAAGTCTTCAACGAGCTGACGATCAGCGTCGTCCGCGCCGGATCGGAAGGCGCTTTTCTTGAAGACGCCCTGAAGCGGACCGCCGATTTTCTCCAGCTCCAGGAAGAATTGAAGAACAAGGTGGTCGGGGCGATGACCTACCCGGCCTTTCTCGCCGTCGCCGGCTTCATCGTCACGCTGATTCTCGTCGTGTTTTTCGTGCCGAAGTTCGCCACGCTGTTCGCGCGGGTCGAGCAGCAAGGCGGGGGCTTGCCGGCGCCGACGATCATCCTCTTGGGGTTGAGCGACTTTCTCGGCCAGCACGGGCTCCTCGTGGCGGTGGGCGCGGGGTTTCTCGGCGTCTGGCTGTGGAACCTGATCAAGGCCCCCGCCGGGCGGGCCTTTTTGGACAAGTGGAAACTGCGGCTGCCGATCTTCGGCAAGATTTTCCTCGGTTCGGCTCTCTCGCGGTTCTGCCGAATCCTCGGCACGCTGCTGCAAAACGGCGTGCCGATCCTCCGCGCGCTGGAAATCAGCGCGGAATCGACCGGCAACCAGGTTTTGGCCGAGGCAATCACCAAATCGGCTGAAAATATTTCTTCCGGCGAGACGCTTTCGCGGCCATTGGCCGACTGCGGCCTGATCCCGGCGCCGATTATGGCCATGATCAGCGTTGCTGAAGAATCGAACAATCTGGATAATGTATTAGTCAGCATCGCCGAAACGATCGACCGCAAGACGGC
>JAMOAF010000939.1 GCA_023621895.1 Planctomycetota bacterium | reverse complement strand
GCGCGCCTGCGCTGCGGCACAACCCGTACGTAACGAAGCGCGGGGCAAGGCGCACGCGGCTATCTGAATGACAGCCGCTTTTTCCACGAATCACGCAGGTCGATTTAGTTCACGCACGTCTTCAATAGAATCGGTTTTCGATCCCAGTCGTGAACGGCTCGCAACTGCTGACCGCTGACCGCTGATGGCTGACGGCTGACCGCTGACGGCTGACCGCTATTCACGCTCTGCTTCGCCGCAATTGGCCGCAGGCGGCGTCGATCCGGTTGCCCTTGCGATAGCGGGTTTTCACCGCCAGGCCGCCGGCTTCGAGAGTCTCCTGAAACTGCCGGACACGGCCTGGGTCGGGCGTTTGAAAAGGGAGTCCGGCGACGGGGTTGTAAGGAATCAGGTTGATCAGCGAGGGGCGTCCCTTGAGCAGCGCGGCAAGGCGGAGGGCGTGTTCCTGGCGATCGTTGACGCCCGCCAGCAGCACGTATTCGAAGGTCACCCGGCGGCCGGTCCTGGCGAAATAGTCGTCCGTCGCGGCGAGAATCGCGGCAATTCCCACGTTGCGATTGGCGGGCACGATCTGGCTGCGCAGCGCGTCGTCCGGCGCATGGAGAGAAACCGCCAGGTGGTACTGGACCCCGGAGTCGGCCAGTTGACGAATCCCCTTGGGCAATCCAACCGTCGAGATCGTCACCCGCCGGGCGCTGATTGCCAGCCCCTCGCCGGCCGTGACCGTTTCCAGGGCGGCCAGCAGCGCCGGGAGGTTGGCCAGCGGCTCGCCCATGCCCATGACGACAACGTGGCTGAGCCGCTCGCCGCCGGCCAGGAGCGATTTCAATCGCAGCGCCTGCTCGAGGATTTCACCCGCGGTCAAGTTGCGACGCACCCCGTCGAGCCCGCTGGCGCAGAACACGCACCCCATCGCGCAGCCGACCTGCGTGCTCAAGCAGACCGTGCGGTGTCCGCGCTGGTCGCGCAAGAGGACGCACTCGATGCGGTCGCCGCCGGCCACTTCGAGAAGCAGCTTCTCCGTGCCGTCGTCGGACTGCTGCCGGGCAACCTGGCTCATCGTCCAGAGCTGGAACGATTCGGCAAGTTGAATGCGAAGCGCCTTGGGCAGGTCGCTCATCCCGTCGAAGTCGATGCCGGGCGACTGGATCGGCCAGCGGCGAATCTGCGCCGCCCGGTAGCCCGGCAATCCACGTTCGGCGAGCCAGGCGGCGAGCTCTTCGGGTTTCAGGTTGAGGAGATGTTGCACGGCGGCCAGTGGCGGTGGAGCAAAGGCGATGTCAGGACAGCAGTCAAGAAGGCGGCGCCGCCCGGAAGAATTCTCAACCTCGAAACGCAAAAGGCAATCCCCAGCCCGCGCCGCTCTCTGGAGGATACCCGCGTCAATGCGGGACCGGCAAGCGGCCGGGTTCTCTTGCGCCGGCCGATCCGGCTCATTTCCCGGTAACCTGGCCGATCAGCCTTCGCAGGCTTCCGCCGGCGATTGCCGCCTCGCAGGCTTCGAGCGTCGGAAAAATCGCGTGGCTGAGGAACTTGACGGCCCAGTTGTGGACCATCGGGCTGATGGCGACCACCGCGGCCCCGTGCTGATACGCTTCCCACATCTCGATCGCCGTGCCCATCGACGCCTCGGGGACGAATGCGATCAGCACGTCGACCTCGCGGCACATCAGGTTGTGGCCGAAGAAGACCTCGCGCCCAAGCGCGTCGTCGTAGTCGATCGAGCCGGCGTGCTCGGCCAGCGGGTCGTAGACCTCGGCCTCGGGGAAGTGGGCCTCGATCAGCCGCTTCAGGTGGCTCCGATATTCCTGGCCATGCAGCGCCGCCTCGGTGAGCGAACCCTGCATGATTCCCGCAAGAAAAAATCTCATGGTCGCAATTGGGCACGCGCGTCGCTTGTTTCGCGCCCGCTTCGGGCTAAGATGACTGAAGACTGCCCAGGATAACGGGAAGCAGAAATTTCTCAAGAGGCCTACCAGGCAAACCGGCAATGAAAAAATCCAAACGCGGCACTCCCGGGCGGAACGTGACTGCCCGGCCGGCGAAACGCGGTCCGGCCGCAATTGCGCCGGTAAACCGCCGGGCACGGGCCTTGCTGCTCGAACTGCTCAAGATTCCCGGCGTGAGCGGCCGCGAGGAAGAGATCATCGGCTGGATTGCCGAGCGGCTCCTCGCATCGGGCGCCGCCAGCGGCGATCTGCATAGAGACCAGGCGCACCTGCGCAGTCCGCACAAGGGATCGGCGGGCAACCTGGCGCTTGTTCTGCCTGGTACGGCGCCTGGACCGCGGCGGATGCTCTCGGCCCACGTCGACACGGTTCCGCTCTGCGCGGGGGCGCGGCCGATCGTCGCAGGCGACTTCATCGTTCCGGCGGACAAGGCGACCGCGCTGGGGGCCGACGACCGCTGCGGGGTGGCCGCGGTCCTTCAGGCGGCCCTGGAAATCCTCCAGCAGGGCCTGCCACATCCCCCTTTGACCTTTTTGTGGACCGTGCAGGAGGAAGTCGGACTACAGGGGGCCCGCTACTGCGCCGCCGGCATGCTCGGCCGCCCGAAGCTCGCCTTCAACTTCGACGGCGGATCGAGCGAGAAGCTCACGATCGGCGCCACCGGCGGATATCGCATGGATATCCGGATCGAGGGGATCGCCAGCCATGCGGGCAATGCGCCGGAAGAGGGCGTCAGCGCCGTGGCGGTGGCGTCGCTGGCCGTCGCTCAATTGCAGAAGAAGGGATGGCACGGGCTGATCCGGAAGGGCCGGCGCCGGGGGACGAGCAATGTCGGCGTGATCCAGGGCGGCCAGGCGACGAATGTCGTCACCCCCCTGGTGGAGATTCGCGCCGAAGCGCGAAGCCACGATCCGGCGTTTCGCCGGCAGATCGTCGCCGCGATCGAAAACGAGTTTCAGGCGGCGGCCGGCCAGGTCAAGAATGTCGATGGAAAATGCGGCAAGGTCTCGATCGAGGGCCGGCTGGATTATGAAGCGTTTCTGCTCGACGAGGACGAGCCCTGCGTGCTCATGGCGGAAGAGGCCGTCCGGCGCGATGGCGGCAAGCCGGAGCGGGCGATTTCGAACGGCGGACTCGACGCCAATTGGTTCTCCGCGCGGGGAATTCCCACGGTGACCTTGGGATGCGGCCAGGTCCATCCGCACACGGCCGCCGAGCGGGTATGCCTGCCGGAGTTCGATCGGGCGGTGCGGGTCGCGCTGCGGCTTGCAGCCGGTCTGGCAGGTTGAAAACCCGCTCCGCGTCGGGCGGCATCCGATATCATGCCGGCAGAAGCGCGGCCAATTCCGGGTGCGGCCGGGCGATCACGTCGGCCATGATCAGCTTGCCGCCGAGACGCTCGACGCTCTGCCGCCCCGTCTCCACGGCTGCCTCGACGGCCGCCACGTCGCCGCGGACCATGATCGTAACATAGGCCGCTCCGATCTTCTCCTTGCCGACGAGCTCCACCGCGCTGGCCTTGAGCATCTCGTCGGTGGCGTGCAAGGCGGCCACGAGCCCCTGTGTTTCAATCAGCCCCAATGCGTAGGAGTCGGCCATGGGATTGTCTCGCTTTGCCATCAGGTCATAGATTCCAAGGAGGGGGATGAAGGCGGGCGGCTGCGTGGCGGTGTGCACGGTCCCTTGGGCCGGTCCCAGCAGAACCGTCAGCACCGCGCCGCTTCCCATCCGCCGCGCGAGTCGGACGCCCGCCTCGCCGGCCTCGCGCACCGCGCCGGCCGCGCCGGCCAGTTTCAGGCACTGCTCCGCCCCGTGCGTGCTCTCGATGCCCAGAATCTCCACGCCGGCAGCCTTCGCGCAGCGGTCGGCGACGACCAGCGCCGGCGCGAGATTGGCGATTTCGAGCAGCGCAAGGCAGGAGGGCATCTAGACCGCGCCTCGCGACCGGAGGGTTTGCAGCACGGAGGCCACGACCTGGCCGATCTCCTGCGGGGTCAGCCGGCTGCCGGCCGGTTGGCCGCAGGCGATGCCGCTTTCTTGGAGGAGCTTGCGGAGCACCGGCTCGAGTTCGGCCAGCCTGGCCTGGTGCCGCTCGGAGAGGGGCTGGCGGCCCGGCCCGATCGCCAGCCCGCGAAGCCGGATTCCCACGCGGCAGGCTTCGGGAAAGTCGGCGCCCAAGAGGAGGACGTCGAAAATCCGCTGCACGAGATACTGCAAGTTGCGAGCCTCCTCGATGCGGCCGCCGGTCGTGGCATCGTAGAGCTTCCGGGTCAGCTCGGGCACGATGCCGCTGGCGGCGTTCGTCCCGCCGTCGCAGCCCACCAGGAGCATCGGCATGAGCACGGAGTCCCAGCCGGTCAGAAAGCTGAAGTCCGGCCGATTGGGCCGCACGGCCTCGATCATCCGCATCATTTGTGGCAGATCGCCCGACGAGTCCTTGATCGCCACGATCCGCTCGCACTCTTCGCTGAGGCGCTGGATCGTGGGCACGTCGATCGGCGAGGCGAACATCGGCATATTGTAGAGCGTTACGTCGACCGGCGTGTTGCGGCCGATCTCGCGGAAATAGGCATAGACGTTGTCGGGGCTGAGCCGGTAGTAGTAGGGAGAAACGATCGCCACCGCCCGGACCCCCAGGCCGTGATAGTATTCGCAGGCGGCCAGCGTCTCGCGGACGTTGGCCTCCGCCGCCCCGGCGAGGACGGGAACGCGGCCGGCGGCCTGGTCCATGATGATGCGGATGATCCGCCGCCGCTCCTCGGGCGTAAACCGCGTGAATTCGCCCGTCGAACCGTTCGGATACAGCCCGTGCACGCCGCGCTGGATCAGCCAGTCGACGTAGTCTCGCAGCCCCTGCTCGTCGATCGCGCCCTGGGAGTCCAAAGGCACCATGTTGGGCGTGAAAACGCCCTGCAATCTACCTTGGGCGGCCATCGTTCGCTCCGACCTCCTCACGCGCCTCACGCGTGTTACAATGGGAATATCCGGAATTGCCGCGAGTCGGCTCGCTAGGGAAGCATAGCTTGATCCGGGCGAGGCATGGCCGGGAAAGACTGCAAAACTTCCAGAGGCGAAGGCCGGACGGCATGCCCAGCGAGTCCTGTTCCCACACCCTGACGATTGTGATTCCCGCGCTCAACGAGGAGCAGGCGATCGGGGGGACCGTCTCCGCCTGCCTGGCGGCGGCCGGCCAGATCAAACAACGCTCCGGCGTGGCCGCTGTCGAGATCATCGTTGTCAGCGATGGCTCCACGGACGGCACCGTCGATATCGTCCGCGGATTCGACGGCGTGAAGCTGATCGTGTTTGAAGAGAATCGGGGTTACGGCGCAGCGCTGATGGAAGGCTTTCGCCAGGGCAGCGGTTCGCTGGTCGGGTTTCTCGATGCGGATGGAACCTGCGATCCGCGGCTGTTCGGCGACCTGGCCCGGACCGTTATCAGTGAAAACGCCGACGTCGTCCTCGGGTCGCGGCTCGGACCCGAGTCGCAGATGCCGCCGCTGCGTCGCCTCGGCAACCACCTGTTCGCCCTGCTGCTGGGCCTGCTTTGCGGCAAGTCGATCACCGACACGGCCAGCGGCATGCGGGTCCTCCGCCGCGACGCCCTCGAGTGGCTCTACCCGCTGCCCACCGGCCTGCATTTCACCCCCTCGATGAGCGCCCGGGCGCTGCTGGGCGGCTTGCGCCTGGTCGAAATACCTATGCCCTACCGGCAGCGGGTCGGCCAGAGCAAGTTGAGGGTCGTCTCCGACGGCGTCCGCTTCGCGCGCGTGATCCTCCACGACGTTCTCTGCTATCGGCCCGAACGGCTGTTCCTGATGGCCTTCGCCGTATGCCTCGTCGTTGGGATGCTCTGGGCCGCTTATCCGCTGGAGTACTACATCGCCAATCGCCGCGTGGAAGAGTGGATGATCTACCGGTTTCTCGTCTGCGGACTGCTCGGCTCGGCCGGCTACCAATTGCTCGCCGGGACCGCGCTGGCCCACCGCATGGCGCGGTTCGGGCCGCCGCGGCAGACCACCGACTCCTTCTGGCCGGTCCTCGTTGCGAAGTTCTTCGAGGGCTGGCCGCTGGTCGCTTTCATCACAGTCTGCACCGCGGCCTCGCTTGGCGTCCTCTGGCCGGGACTGGCCGAGTACGCGGCCACGGGGCACGTCCACATGCACTGGTCGCGCCTGGTGACGGGGACCTTCGGGCTTGTCGTCGCCGCGCAGGGAGTGATCGCCGGCATCCTGATGCGCGTGCTCGACATCTGGCAGGTCCAGGCGGCGCACAAGAGTTCCCGCGCCGAGCGGCAATCGACCGGCGGCGGCAGGGGGCAGCCGTGAAGAAGCCAACGGAAAACAGCGGCGGCCGTTGCCCCGGACTGGTCTGGGTCCTGGCCGCTTTTGGCCTCTACCTGCTGTTCTTCATGGCCGAGCCGATGCAAAGCCTCGGTGGGGCGCTGCGGCGCGGGCAGTGGATCGGGATGTATCTTCTGCTGCCCGACATGCTGGTCTCCCAGTGGTTCCCGTCGCCCGGCGGCCCGGTGCTGCTCGACCGGATTCTGCCGTTTTCGGTCGGCCTTGGCGTGCTGGCCGTAGCCGGCATGTTGGGGTACGTGATCCTGGCCGCCTTGCGGATCGATCGAGAGACAACCGGTCTGGAGCAGTTGTTTTTCTCTGCGGCGGTCGGCTTGAACCTTGTGTCGACCTGGACGCTCGCCGTCGGCCTCCTGGGTGGGCTCGGCAACCGCCTCTGGTTGCTTGCCCCGGTCCCGGTGATTCTGGCCGCATTTTTCCTGGCGGTCCGGCAGCGCCGCTGGGCTCGGCCGCCGCGGGCGGCGCCGGCCGGCGAGGCGGAAGCCTTCCCGCTGAGCCGGCACTGGCTGTGGGTGGCTGGCGTGTTTGCACTCTTCATCCTGCTTGGTGGCATACTCCCGCCCAATGAATTCGACGTTCGCGAATACCACTTGCAGGCGCCCAAGGAATTTTTCGCCGCCGGCCGGATTTCTTTCCTGCCCCACAATCTCTACGGCAACATGGCGCTCGGCGCCGAGATGCACGCGCTTCTGGGCATGGTCCTATTGGGCGATTGGTGGACCGGGGCCCTGGTGGGCAAGACGGTGATTGCGATGTTCGCGCCGCTGACGGCGCTGGGACTGCTGGCGGCCGGCCGGCGGCTCTACTCGCCGGCAGCCGGAGTGATCGCGGCGATCGTGTATCTCTCCACCCCGTGGACTATGAACCTGTCGGCCTACGGCTTCATCGAAGGCGCCCTGGGCATGTATCTGTTTGCGGCAACCTACGCGCTGATCCTCTGGCGCGGCGCGGGACGGCGGGCCGGCGCCTGGTTGCTGCTGGCCGGTTACCTGGCGGGCGGCGCCGTGGCGTGCAAATACACGGCACTCCCATTCGTCGCGGCCCCGCTGGGCGGCTGGCTTCTCTGGCAGGTCTTCGTCAGCCGGCGGGGTGGGAGCGGCAAGCCTTTCACCTGGCTGGCGCCGGTCCTGTTTACCGTGGCGGCGCTGGCCGGTTGCGGGCTGTGGCTGGCAAAGAATTGGGTCCTGGCCGGAAACCCCACGTATCCGCTGCTCTACGGGCTGTTCGGCGGCCGGACGTGGACGCCGGAGAAAAACGCCATGTGGAACGCCGTCCACCAACCCCATGTTTTTACTCTCCGCGCGCTCGGGCAAGACCTCTGGCGGGTGGCGGTCGGCAGCGACTGGCTCAGCCCGCTCGTCGTGCCGCTGGCCGCGCTCGCCCTGCTCCGCCGCGAGAAGCGGTGGCTCGCCTTGGGGCTGGCGGCCTATTTCGCATTCATCATCGGGTCCTGGTGGATGCTCGCGCTGCGGACTGACCGATATTGGACGCCGGGCGTGCCGATCCTGGCGCTGATGGCCGGCGGTGGAGCCATGTGGTGCCGCGGCAAGACCTGGCAATATACGCTCCGCGGACTCATGGCTGCCGGTTGCCTGGCCAGCTTCGTCGTTCTCACGGCGACGCCCTGCGCCTATAACCCATTCTTCGCGCCGCTCGAGGAGTTGCGGACCGCGCCCGACCGGGTCAATCCGTGGCATCTCTATTTGAACGAGAACGCCGGCGGCGCCGTGCTCATGGTGGGAGAAGCCCAGGTTTTCGATTTTGAGGTGCCGGTGGTCTACAACACCTGGCTCGACGACTCGATTTTCGAACGGATCGTTCGCGATCCGCGGACGGGCGGTCTGCGGCCGGCTCCCGAGATCTCCGCCGAGCTGCACGCTCGCGGCATTTCCCATGTTTATGTTGCCTGGAGCGAGATCTACCGCTATCGCGCGACTGGCTACGGCGATTGGAGCTTCGTGCAGCCGGCCGTCTTCGATCGGCTGGTTGCCGAAGGGGTGCTGGAAGGCGTGCCGCCGACCGAAGAGCTGGAAAAATACGTGGCAAGGACCTATCGCGTGGCCGCGCCAAGCGCCGCCGGCCGATAGCGGCGCTTCGGGAGCTAGAGGTTCGGCGATTCCCGGCGGCTTTTGGCGGCGGGACTTCCGCGCCGCTTGAGCGGTCCGTTGCCCGCGGCTATAGTGGCGGCGCTGCCGCGTCTTGGCCCCCTCCCCGTTCCTGGCCAGCTCGTTTGACCTCTCAACAAAGGACAATTGCATGGTCGCTTTCCGCCGGTTTTGTGCCTGCCTGGCGGTTGCCAGTTGCGCGCTGCGCGGCGTCGCGGCCGCCACGCTCGAAGTCGGTCCGGGCAAGCGGTTTGCTCGAATCGAGGAGGCCAACGCGGCGGCCGCCGCGGGCGATGAGATTCTCGTCTATCCGCTGCCGGGCGACGAACCCTACCGCCGGGCGGCCGTGTTCGTTCGCCAGCCGCGGCTCGTCTTCCGCGCCGTGCCGGCCGAGGGGCGGAATTGGGTCCGCATCTCCGGCGAGGGATTCGATTATTCAGGACGAGGGAGCACGCCCCGGGCGATCTTCCAGTTCAACGCCGGCGCCGACGGCTGCCTCGTCGAAGGGTTTGAATTGGCCGGGGCCCGCAACGGCGCGCACAACGGGGCCGGCGTGCGAATCAACCAGGCCAACCTGGTGACTGTCCGGCGCTGCAACATCCACGACAACGACATGGGCATCATGTCCGGCGGCGATGGATCACCCGACCGCGCCCGCGGCCAGCGGATCGAGCATTGCCTGATCCACCACAATGGCAGCTTTGAAGACCCGGGCTACAATCACAACCTCTACCTGGGCGGCACGAGCGCGGTCCTGCGATTCTGCGAAGTCCACCACAGCCTGACCGGGCATAATGTGAAAAGCCGCGCCCACCACACGCGGGTCGAGTCGTGCTACATCCACGACTCGGCCAACCGCGAGTTCGACCTGGTCGACGCCGCCGACACGGAGCGCCCCGGCAGCCATGCCGTGATCAGCGGCTGCATCATCGTCAAGGACCCGGCTGCAACAGGCAACCGCGCGGTGCTGCACTTCGGCCAGGATGGCGGCCGCGAGCACGACGGCACGCTGGCGCTCGCCTTCAATACGATCGTCACGCCGTTCATCGCGCCGGTGGTGGAACTCTCCAGCCCGAAAGCCGGGGCGCTGCTGGTCGGAAACCTCGTCAGCGACGGTGGCAGCCGCCAGGCGAACCAGCGCGTCGTTCTGGTGCGCGCCGGGGCGAAGATCGAAAATGCGGCGGCCCGTCACAATGTATTCAGCGGCGGATTTTCACCGCCCGCCGGAGGACGGTTCGATCCGGCGACGAATGTCTTCCAGCGGATCGAAGAGCCCCTGTTCGTGTCGCCGGAGAACCACAACTACCGGTTGCGGCCAGAGGTGGTCGCGCGTTTGACGCTTGGCCGCGGCGCGAGCCGGTCGGTTCCGCAGACGCTCGGCGGAGACGGCGACGATCAACCGCTCGGAGCCTGGGAGTATGCCTACCCGGCTGACAAGCAGCCGCGCGCCGGGGCAGGGCGCCAGACGGCCGGGGCGTACTGACAGCCGCTTCCTGGTTCCTCGCTCCTGGCTCCTGGTTCCTGGCTCCTGGCTCCTGGTTCCTGGCTCCTGGTTCGTGGCTCCTGGTTCCTGGCTCCTGGTTCCTGGCTCCTGGTTCCTGGCTCCTGGTTCCTGGTTCCTGGTTCCTGGCTCCTGGTTCCCAAGCTCCAGCTTGGGAACCCCGACCCCACCCCAAAACGTCAGCCGCGCGGGCTCGCCGCGCGGGTCGGCAGGTGCTGGCCCTCGCTGACGCTTCGGGTTACTATGGGATTTTTCCACACCTGACCATAGGAGAACTAGCCATGAAGAGACATTGGATAGCCACGTTAGCCCTCGCCTGCGCGCTGGCGTCGAGCGCGGCGGCCGCGGACAACCAGTTGACCCGCCAGGAGAAGAAGGACGGCTGGATTCTGCTGTTCAACGGCAAGGACTACAGCGGCTGGCGCTGCAACAACGGCAAGCCGATCGCCTCGGAGGTGGTCGACGGCTGCATGCAGCCCTACAAGTCGGGCGGCTACATCGTGATTCACGAGCAGCAGTTTGGCGACTTCATTCTCAAGTGCGACGTGAAAATGCCCGACTCGTGCAATTCGGGCGTCTTCTTCCGAGTCGAGGACCCCGCAAATCCGGTCCACACGGGTTTTGAGATTCAGGTTTCCACCGGGGAAGGAACGAGCTGCCACGACTTTGGCGCGATCTACGACCTTGTGCCGCTGAAGAAGAACGCGACCAAGGGGCCAAACGTTTGGAACTCGATCGAACTGAAGTGCCAGGGCCCCCTGGTATCCGTCAAACTCAACGGGGAGACGGTCTGCGAGATGAACGCCGACGAGTTCGACAAGCCGGGAGAACGGGCGATCGAGGGAGACCACAAGTTTGAACTGGAGGGCAAGAAGCGGGCTGTCAAGGATTTCGCCCGCAAGGGGTATCTCGGATTCCAGGATCACGGCCACCCGGTGTGGTACAAGAACGTCAAGCTCTTGCCGCTCGGCAAGGAAAAATAGCGCGGGGTGCAAGGGGAAACCGGTTCATTCTTGCTCACGCGCTGGGCGCGCCGCGAGGCGGCCGAGCGGACCGTAAAACAAGAAGCGGCCAGTCCCCCAGTACGATTGACTTTCAGACCATCTTCGCCGAGGAGGCATATCATGTTGAAGACCACGAATCGTCGCAGTTTTCTCAAGTCGGCCGGCGTCACGGCGGCTGGGTTTTGGGTGGCGGGGGGCGTTTCCGCCCGCGCCGGCGAGTCGCCCAATGAGCGGCTTGGCATGGCCAGCATCGGCATCGGTGGGAAAGGCCAGAGCGATTCGCAGGATGCGGCCAACCATGGCGACATGGTGGCGATCTGCGATGTTGACAAGAACCGGCTGGCCGGGGCCTTGAAGCGATTTCCCAAGGCCAAGGGCTACACCGATTTCCGCAAGATGCTCGAAGAAATGGGCCGCTCGATCGACGCGGTCACGGTCAGCACGCCCGATCACATGCACGCGCCGGCCGCGCTGATGGCCATGCGGATGGGAATCCACTGCTTTTGCCAGAAGCCGCTGACGCGGACGATCTACGAGGCGCGGCTCGTCGGCCAGGTCGCCAGGGAAAAGAAACTGGCCACGCAGATGGGCAACCAGGGCACGGCCGGCGATGCGCTGCGGCGATCGGCCCATTGGCTCAAGAACGGGGCGATCGGCAAGGTCCGCGAACTGCACATTTGGACGGATCGTGCGAAGGGCTGGTGGCCGCAGGGCATCGATCGCCCGGCGGCGAGCGAGCCGCCCGAGCACCTCCCCTGGGATCTCTGGCTCGGCGTTGCCCCCGAGCGGCCGTATGCCGACGGCTATCACCCGTTCAAATGGCGCGGCTGGTGGGACTTCGGCACCGGGGCGCTCGGGGATATCGCCTGCCATTCGGTGAGCATGCCGTTCATGGGGCTCGATTTGCGGAATCCGATCTCGGCGGAGGCGGAGACCTCGGGGCACAACAAGGACAGCTTCCCCGAGTGGTCGATCATCACCTACGAGTTTGCCGCGACCGATGCCCGGCCGGCTCTGAAACTCGTCTGGTACGACGGCGGCAAACTCCCGCCCAAGGAACTCCTAGCCGGGCGAGAGCCGTCGCCCAAGGGCGGTTCGCTCGCGATCGGCGAGAAGGGAATTCTCCTCAACGACCAACTCCTCGACGGCGGCGAACCGGTCGACGTGGCATTCCCCCGCTCGCCGGGCCATTTCGAGGAGTGGATCCGCGCGATCAAGACCGGCGAACCGGCGATGTCGAACTTCCCCGACTACGCCGGCCCACTGACCGAGGCGATGCTCGTCGGCAATTTGTCGGTCTGGTGCGGCCAGAAGGTCGAGTGGGACGCCGCCAACATGAAGGTCAAGAACGTACCAGGCCTCGAGTCGCTCATCAAACCGGTCTACCGCAAGGGATATACGCTGGACGCGTGAGCGGGAAGAAATGGGGTCGTCGGCCGTGGAGGCCTGGGAACGAGGTGGCAGCGCCGGCCGTTCCCAAGCCGGAGCTTGGGAACGAGGTGAAGGCGTGGGAACGAGGTGGCAGCGCCGGCCGTTCCCAAGCCGGAGCTTGGGAACGAGGTGAGGCTTCTGACTTCTGACTTCTGACTTCTGACTTCTGACTTCTGACTTCTGACTTCTGACTTCTGACTTCTGACTTCTGACTTCTGACTTCTGACTTCTGACTTCTGACTGCTGACCGCTGACCGCTGACCGCTGACCGCTGATGGCTGACCGCTGACGGCTATCCGCTGACCGCTCGCCCCGTTCACTCCGCCAGCACGCGGTCAAAAAACTCGATGCACTCGGCCATCTGCCGCATGTTGTCGAGGAAGTCGTCGGAGTATTCCACGCCGATCACCGTCGGCTTCAGGCCGAGACGGCGGATTTCCCGGAGCATCTTCTCGAAATCGGCCTTGCCCGTCCCCCAGGGAACTTCGCGTCCTTGGGAAGATCGCTCGCTCAAGTCGTGGGGTTGGATCGTGATCAGCCGGTCGCCGAGCTTGCGAATCCCCTCGATGGGGTCGATCCCCGAGCGAATCCAGTAGCCCGTGTCGGGGCAGGCGCCGATCCGCTTGCCGCGGTCCCGGCAGACTTCAAGCACTCCTTCCGGGCGCCAGTAGACGGGCGATTGATCCGGGCCGTGGTTATGGATGGCCAGCCGGATGTCGTACTCGTCGCAGAAGCGCTCGATCAGGTCGAGCGATTCGGGCGGCGGCTCGGAGATGAACGTCTCCACGCCCAGCTTGCGGCCGAACTCGAAGACCTTGCGGCAACCCGCTTCGTCGCCCGGGATCGCGGCGTAGAAACACGTCGGCATCCGCACGCCGGCGTCGTCCATCTTCAGCCGCACGCGAGCCAGCTCGTCGTCCGTGAGGTTGCAGTCGAGGTTCTTCGGAATCTCGGCGCTGACCTTCTGGAAGCTCAGGCCTTCGATATCTTGCAGGCCGAGCTGCCGGGTCTTGTCGATCGTCTCAAAGAGAGTGAACTTGTGCAGCCCCCACGCGGTGACGGCCAGCCGCCAGCCGATTTTCTCGCGGCGGGCGACGGCCGGGCTGAGCCGGTTGCTCGGAGTGGTCGTCCCCTCCATCTCGCCCATGACAAACTGGATCGCCCCCAGGTAGAATTCGAGAATCTTCGCATTCATGAAGTCATTCGGGCCGTGGCCGATCGTCGAGTAGACAACCCGCCCGCGGCCGTAGTTGCGCGTCCAGGCCAGGGCGTAGTCGTCGTCGACGCGCTCGACGCCCGGCCGCGTCCCCTTGGGCGGCAGCGCGGTCTTGGCCGTGTCGATGCTCAGGAGCACGTGCACGCGATCGCGCGAATAGGGGTCGCGGACGCGAAAGAACTCGCTCGTGTGCTCGAACCCCCTGCCGCCGAAGGGCCGGTTGAGCGGATGGCCGGGCGAGTCGAGCTTGATGGCGACGCGTTCGTCCTGCGCCAGGTGGGCGGCGCCGCGGCCGCCGATCATCCGCCCGAACTCGGGCCAGGTCTCCTTGGCCCCCTGGGGAAAATCAGTGAAGGCGACGGTCGTTCCGTGGATGCCCAGCAGGCCGCCGCCGCCGAGCACGAACTCGAGCAGGTTCCGCCGCAGCCCGGCGTCGGTAAACAGGTTGCCAACCGTGTTGTTCAGGCAGACGGCGTCGAACTGCTTCAGATTCTGCCTGTCAAACACCGCCGGATCCCGGGAGACCACCGTGGTGAAGGTCCCCGTTCTCTCGCCCATTTGCGTGAATGCGTAGTTGGCGAACGGAATCGACCCGTGCCCGCCGTAGCCCACGTTGGCGTCGTAGATCAGCAGCTTCCGAGGCTTCGCGGCCGCGGCCGGCGCCTTTTCTGGAAGCACCGCGTCCAGCTTCGCTTTCTCTTCAGCGGACAACTCGCGGTACGGCCCTCCGGCGGCCGGCGCCGCGGAGGCGCCGAGGCCGGCGATGACCAGAAACGTGCAAGCGAAGATTTTCATCGGTCAGCTCCCCATCGATCCGATCGTTTTGTGCAACGCGCCGCACTTTCAGATGCTCCACGGCTCGCGGGCCGCTCGGGCGCGCATCGAGTTCGCCTCGCGGTCGCCCGGAAACTCTTCCTTGACCGGGTCCCACTTCAGGGCCCTGCCGGTCCACAAGGCGATGCAGCCCAAGTGGGAGAGGATCGTGGAACACGCGCCGATCTCCACGTCGGCTCGCGGGCGGCGCCGCGTGCGGATGCAGTCGAGCCAGTCGCGGTGGTTGCCGACGACGGAATGCGCCTTGGAGACCTCGCCGTCCAGGAGATTGGCCGGGTAGCAGTTGAGCAAGCCGAACCGCTCGACGTGAACCCACCCCTTGTCGCCGACGAAAAGCACGCCGAAATTGGCGATCGGCGTCTTCGGGTCCCAGCCCGCCGGTATCGGGTGCTTCTCCGGCTCCAGCCGCGTCGCGCAGACGATCCGCACGCCGTCGGCATAGGTGAACGTAAGCGACGGGGCGCCGTTGACCCCGGCCGGCGTGATCTCGATCGGACCGGTGCCGTCCTTGCGCAGGCCGGCGTGGGCCGAATCGAGGTTGTGGACCAGGCCGGAAGTCATGCCGCCGGCGCCGAAGGCCCGGTTGCAGCTCCAGGGCACCACGTTCTTCGGCTCGCCCGCATGGTGGTATTGGTAGTTGTACGGATACCAGGGGCAGGGGCCGAGCCACATCTCCCAGTCGATTCCCTTGGGGAGCGGTTCGGCGGGCAGGTTCAAGTAGTCGCTCACGCCGCTGGCCGACACGTAGGCCAGCTTGACCTCGCCGATCCGGCCGGCGTGAACCATCTCGAAGGCCTTGAGATACTCGGGCGAATTCCGCTGCTGCAAGCCCGTCTGGAAGACGCAGTTGTGCCGCCGCACCGTCTCGGCCATCGTCCGCGCCTGCTGGATCGTCAGCGAGATCGGCTTCTCGCAATAGATGTCCTTCCCCGCCTTGGCCGCGCGGACGCTGATCTCCGGGTGCCAGCGCTCGCCGGTGGCGACGATCAGCGCGTCGATGTCGTCGCGGTCGAGCAGCTCGCGAAAGTCGTTGTAGGCCTTGAAGCCCTGGAACTGCCCGCTCGGCTGCCTGGCGCCATAGACCTCTTGGAGCACGCCGGTCGAGTGTTCGCGCCGCCAGGAGTCGACGTCGCACAGCGCCAGGAGCTGCACGTCCGGATATCCGGCGAAGATGCGAAAATGCCCGCGGCCCATCATGCCCACGCCGATCGAGCCGACGGTGATCCGCTCGCTCGGCGGTGTTGCACCGTCCATTCCCAGCGCTGCGCCCCGAACCACGAGCGGGGCGGCGACAGCAGCGGCGGACAATCGCCCGAGCATTTCGCGCCGCGAGAGACGCGCGTTGCGTGATCGTGTCATGGCCAGAGTCTCCTGTCTCTACTTTTTGCCTTGTTTGCGGCTCTCGATATCGCGGAGCACCTTGGGAATCTGCTGCGCGATGGCGGGGTCTGTTGCCAGCGGGCGGATTTTCTCCAGGGCTGCCGCCGCTTCGGCCGGATGCGACTGGCTGAGCCCCTTGGCAAGCGTGAAAACCGCCGGAACGGCCGCGTTTCGCAGGTCCGCGTCGTCGATCAGCGGGAGCAGCAGCGCGAGCGACTCGGGAACGCGAACCGCCGCCAGCCGCTCGATGAACAGTGCCCGATCTTCCGTTCGCGACGCCAGTTTCATCGCGCCGGCAAGCATCTCGAACGTCTTCGGCGGCGGCCGGTCGCTGGGCAGCGCGACCAGCCGAGCGTATGCCCTGAGCGACCAGACGCGGTACACTTCCACGCTGCTCGTCTTGGCGATTTCGAGCAGCTCGTCGGCCACGGTGGCGTCGGGCCAGTTGGCCAGCGCCCGGTGGCCGGCATCGCGCACGGCCTGATTTGTGCTCTGCATCGCCTTGCGGACGGCCCCGAGCGATTCTTCGCCGCCAAGCCGGCCGAGCGGCGGCAGGATCGCGGACTGGGCCGTTTCGTCGCCCTTGGCCAGGGCTGCCAGGAGCGGCGCCCGTTGCGCGGCCGGGTCAGATATCTTCTGGCAGCTCATCCAGACGGCCCGATCCGCCGCCTCGCGCTCTTCGCCCGGCGGCGTCTGGCACAACAGGCCGACCAGGGCGTCGAGCTCCTTCTCCGACGCCATCACTTCCAGGGCCTTCAGCGCCTCGAGCCGAACCGCCGGGGAGGAAGACGCCGCCGCCTGGAGAAACGCCGGCACGAACTCCGGCGAGCGCCTGGCCAGGGCGCAACGCACCAGCAGCTCGGACGGATTTTCGGCCATCCAGCCGATCAGTGCTTGGTTGACGCCCGCTGTGGGCATCAGGCGGAGCGTCTCGAAGGCCGCCTGGCGGACCTGCGGGTCTTCCGCCCCGGCCAGCAGGGCGGCCAGCGTCGGGACATCGCCGGCCGTCGCGGACCGCACCAGCGCGGCGAGCGCGGCGGTGCGGACTTCCACGCCCCGCTCGCCGAGCAATTTCAGGGCCGCCTGGCGAATCGCCGAGTTGGAGCGATCCTTGAGGCTCAACAGGGCGGCGATTTTGCCTTCGTCCGGCAGGTCGGCAATCACCGCCGCGACCGCGCGAATCTCCTCCGGCTGTTCAAGCTCCGCGACGCAGTCAGCGGCAACCGCCCGCTTCCAGGCCTCTTGGCCACCCAGGGCGGCGGTGATCATGGCGATCGACTCGGAAGGTTTCGCCGCGACGAGGCCGCGGAACGCAGCCGCCCGAACAGACTCGGAATCGGCGGCCAGGAGCGCCTGGCAGACGCCGGCGGCGGCCTCGTGCTGGCCGTGCCGGCAGAGCGATTCCGCGGCGTCGAGCAGCGCGTCGACCGTCTCCGGCTTCGCGCCCGAACGCTGGGCGAACGCCTGGAGGGCATCGGCGGCGGGAGCCGTCCCGATCCGGCCGAGGGCGACCAGGCACGCTTCGCGCAGCGCGCGGTCTTCTTCAAGCAGGGCGGCGATTGCGGGGGCGGCCTCCGCGTCGGCGAGCGCTCCCAACGAGATCACCGCGCCCATCTTCTGCCGGCCCTCGGTCTTGCCGAGCATCTCCCGCAGCGCTTTCTTGGCGGCCGGGCCGCCGATGCCCTCCAGGGCGAACCGGGCCATGTACGACATCCGCGGATCGGGCAGCAGCCGGGCCAGGGCGGGCAGCGCGGCGTCGCTCCCCATCAGCGCCAACTGGCGGCAGGCGTAGTCCTTCGCCAGGTCGGTCGCGCCGCTTTCGACGATCGCGACGAGGCGCCTCTCCAGGTCGGCGCGGACCGGCTCGTCCGTCCGCGATGCGGCCACCGCCTGGCGCACGGGATCGAATCGCTGTAGGTCTTGGCCCAATTCCAAGACCGCGAGCGTCTTGAAAGCCTCGTCGAGCGCGGCGTTTCCGCTTGGCTCGGCGGCTGCCGCAAACGCCGCAATCAGGCACGCGAAAAACCCGACCAGCGGAGCGAATCGAGTTGGGGCGGTGGCGCGGGGGGCGGTTTGGCACATGACAGGCTCGTCCGATTGGAGGGCTCGTGGAAAATGGCCAAGCGGGGCGTCTCGCACGCGAGTCGCGGGCGATGGAGTCGCGGACGACGCGGAGACAAGGGTGAGGTTAGTGAATTGCAGATCAAGAGTCAACCTTCCCCCGGGCGATTCTCGGCCGATGGCCGTTCGGGACCCTTCTCGCGGAACCGTGGATCGTCGGGCG
>JAMOAF010000526.1 GCA_023621895.1 Planctomycetota bacterium | reverse complement strand
AGATGCGGTATTTCGGTAGAGTTGCAGCCCTGCCTCGAACCGCAAGAGGCGCGCCGAGGGATGGTGTTCCACGTTCTTAACCGTTGTGTCCGCCGCGGCAGGCGCGTACGGGAGTACGGGATTGGACCGAGAAAGAGCGTAGCAACCGGGGCTGCAATCAGCCCTGCGTCGTCGCGGCCACCCTCGAAAAGAACCGGCTTGATATGCCAATACGCGCATCTTCCCCAATATATGCGCCTGTCCCCTTTATCAGCGCCAAAAGCTCACGTGCCCCCCGTGAGGCTGGGGGCCTGGTCCTGTGTCCTTGCAGCCTTGCCGCGGGGCGCATATACTGATTGGTTTGCCGGGCGGCGGGCGAGCAAGGAGGTTGCGTTGCGCGTGTGCGCGTGCCGCCAGGCTGCGAGATTCCCGATCGGCGGGGAATTCTCTCGCATCGGCGAGAAGACGCCCTGCGGGGCGAGCCGATATCCAACGCAATAGTCCGGCCCTCGCAAGGGCCGCCTGAGCAATATCATCTTTGCCCGGATCGCCGCAGCGGGGTCCGCCGTGGGGTAATCGTGCACGGCCGCCCGCCCGTCCCGGCGGGTGGGCGATTGCGCGGTGAGCAATACGCACGTGAGGAGATTGGAACGATGACGATGGACAAAAGCCTTCGGGTGCGCAAAGGGCTGATCCGCAGCCGCAGCGTTCTCACCCGTGCCGAGAGAATCGACCGCCTGAAGGCCTCGGATCGCTGGAGCGAGGGCGATAGCCCGTTCGGCTTGGGCAAGGTCAGGGTCTACAAGCTCACGCTGAAGAAGAAGAAGAAGAAGAAGGAAGAGGAGACCGAGGGCGACGACGCCGACAAGAAGAAGAAATAGCCGGTCTGGCTGCCCGGTTGACGGCGCTCCGGCGGGCTTGCCAAGCTGGGTTGGCCCCGCCGGCAGGGCAAGCGTGGCCGAGCGTCTCGTTGAGCCGTCGATCCCGCTCCAATTCATCGGCATCGCCTCCGCCGGCGGTTCCACGATTTCCACTCGCCGCTGCCTCCAGGGGAAGTGATTCATGCGCGTCGCGCTGTCTTACGGCCGGGAAGGGCTCGAAGTAGACCTGCCGGACGCCAACCTGGTCAAATGTTTGGGGTATCGCGAGGCCGAACCGCTCGCCGACCCAAGCGGGGCGGTTTCGGCCGCCTTGGCCTCTCCAACCGGCGCCGCCCCGCTCGCCGATCTGGCGCGTGGCAAGAAAAACGCCTGCGTCGTGATCAGCGATGTCACCCGGCCGGTGCCCAACCCGGTGATTCTGCCTCCGATTCTTCGCACGCTCGAAGAGAGCGGCATTCCCCGGGCGCGGATTCTGATTCTCGTCGCCACCGGCATGCACCGCCCCAATTTGGGCGACGAACTAGCCGAGATGGTCGGCGCGGAGACGGCCACCAACTACCGGATTGAGAATCACGACGGCCTCAACCGCCAGCAGCACGCCTACTTGGGCGAAAGCCCGCGGGGGGTGCCGGTGTGGATCGACTCCCGCTATGTCGAGGCGGACCTGAAAATCACCACCGGCCTGATCGAGCCCCACTTCATGGCGGGTTTTTCCGGCGGCCGCAAGCTCATCTGCCCGGGACTGGCCGCGCTGGAGACCGTCCGCGTTTGGCACGGACCGAAATTCCTCGAGCACCCCAACGCGCGCGTCGGCGTGCTCGATGGCAACCCCGTCCATGAAGAGAATACGTGGATCGGCCGGCGTGCGGGCTGCGATTTCATCGTCAACACGGTGATCGACGCCCAGCGGCGGATTCTGAAAGTGGTCGCCGGCGACATGGAGGCCGCCTTCCTCCCCGGCGTGGCCTTTGTCCGCGACCTGGTGGTCGACACCGTGCCGGAACCGGTCGACGTGGTCGTGACCAGCTCAGCGGGCTATCCGCTCGATGCGACGTTCTATCAATCGGTTAAGGGGATGGTCGCCGCGGCCGACATTGTCAAGCCGGGGGGAACCGTGATCCTGGCGGCCAGCTTGAGCGAGGGGATCGGCAGCGAGCCGTTTCAACGGCTGCTTAAGGAGAACACGTCGGTCGACGCCTTCATGGACCGGATTCTCCACGGCGACTACTTCGTGATGGACCAGTGGCAGCTTGAGGAGTTGGCCAAGGTTCTTCGCAAGGCGCGCGTGGTCGTCGTCACCGATGGCCTGCCGGAAGAAACGCTGGGCAAGCTGTTCGTGGAAACGGCGCCCTCGGTTGAGCAGGCCGTCGCCGATTGCCTGGCGCGGTATGGCCCCTCGGCCACGATCGCCGCGATTCCCAAGGGACCGTATGTGATCGCGGAAGTTGCCGGCTAGCCGGCCGCGGCCGTGTGCCCCCTCTCATTTCCCGTCCGGCACGTACATCTCGTCGTTCTTCAATCCGTACAGACTGATGGCCTCGAAGCAGCGGGTCATGGCGATCGGCTTGTCGTCGGAATTATTGGCGCCGAAGGTGAACCGCGCGCCCAGTGCCTTCGCCATGCGGATGAACCGATCGTGGGGAAGACCGCTTTGGGCGTTGATCTCCAGGGCCACGTGGTTGTCGACCGCCGCCTGGATCACCTTCCGCATCCGCTCGTCGGTCCATAGCCGGTCATAGAGCTTTTCGACCGGCGGGGGCAGATAGGTGGGATTCGCCAAGATCGTGATCGGCTCGGCCAGCACCCGCAAGTTGTGCCGCATGTAGCGCTCCATCCAGGCCTCGGGATCGTCGATCGTGTAACCGTCGGTGAGCCAGAGCTTCACCGGCGGGCTCTGGTCATTGGGCATCGGCATGATCATCGTGTCGGCCAGGACAAAGTCAAGTTGGCGGATCAGCTCGGGGGAATGCTTCCGATACCAGTCGCGGTCGTTGACCTGAAGGCCGACGAAAACCGGCTTCCGCCGCGCCGTCTCGATGAATTCGCGAAGCTGCTCGTCGGTCTCGATCGGCCAGCCGGCGCCGATGTTCCTGAGCACGCCCAGGTTGACCCCCGTCACCGCCTGGCGGTCGATCGCTTTTTCCACGGTCATTCCGCCGCGGAGGTGCACGTGGAAGTCGATGACGGGAATATCGGCGGCGGCGAACCGATCGATCGGGCTCAATTCGACCCCGTAGCCCGCGTCGGAGGCGCGGGGAATCGCCATCGGATCGGCATCGGCCGGCAGCAGTCGGATTCTGACCGACCGGTAGGCGACGCGCCCGCCCGGGGCGTGGCCTTCGAGTGCGATCGTGCCGTGGGAAAGCACGCGGCCCGCGTGCTGCTTCGCTCTGGCAGGCTTGGCCGGCTCCAAGTAGTCGACCGTGGGCAGACCGTTGACCCACACCGCGACGCGGTTGCCGGCCACGCGGATGCGAACCTGGAACCACTCGCCATCGGCAACGCACGACTTGTAGATATTGCGAACGCCGCGGAGGCTGCCGGTCCGAATGAGCGCGCGGTGGTTGGGGGAACCGGCCTGGCCGTTGCTGATCTGGACTTCGTAGCCCTGCTCTGGCGAGTCCGACTCTTGGTACCGCGTGTGGATGAACACGCCGGAATCGGTTGCTGGTTCGGTGCGGGCTTCGACCTCCAGCTCGAAATTGCGGAAATCATGTCCCGCGACGGGCCCCAAATAGAAGAGACGGCTCCGCGGTCCCTGGGCGACGAGGCACTCGTCTTCGACTTTCCAAGTACCGGGACTGGCCGCCGCCCGCCAACCGTCGAGCGATTTTCCGTCGAAAAGCCTGATCCACTCGCCATCCGCGCCGGCCGCGGAGGGTAGACAGAGAATCACGGCGCTGGCGATGAGCGCTAGGAAAGAGGCGAACCGCGGAAGTGGATTGCAGAGCGTCATGTTGATCAACTTTCGGTTAAGCCGGTCACGGGACCGGTCCATTTTGATGCCAGGGGCGCGCCGCGTCCGGGATGGAGAACAATCGCGCAGCCCCGTGCCGAGTCGCGCCGCCAGTATACCAGCCCGGCGGGGCGCCCCCCAACCGGCCGGCCGATTTCCCGCCGCCGGCTTGCATCGTGAACCTTCAATGGCGACCATGAGGCGCGGAGCAATCGTTGCTGGGGGACTCTTCCCCCTTGTGCCCGGACGAATGGGAGATGGATCATGCGATGGGACTGCTGGCTCGGCATGGCGGCTCTCTGGGCCGCCGGGGCGTCTGTTGTTGTCAGTGCCGAATGGCCGACCTACCGCGGCGACTGCCGGCGAAGCGGCTATAGTTCGGAGGAACTCTCCGAGCGTCTCTCGCTCAACTGGCAGTATACGCCGCGCCACCGGCCGCAACCGGCCTGGTCGGACCGCGACACGCGGATGCCGTTCGACCGCGCCCCGCACCCGGTGATTTCGGGCGGCCGCTTGTTTTTCGGCAGCTCGGCCGACTGCAAAGTCTACGCGCTGGATGCGTCGAGCGGAGAAGAGCTGTGGAGCTTTTTCTGCGACGGGCCGGTCCGGTTCGCCCCGGTACTGGCTGGCGACCGGCTGTTTGTCGCCAGCGATGACGGCCACCTGTATTGCCTTTCGGCCGACCGTGGCCGCCAGCTCTGGCGGATTCGCGGGGGGCCGGGCGAAAGCCGCGTCTTGGGCAACGATCGCTTGATCTCCCGATGGCCCGCGCGAGGCGGACCGGTGGTTGCCGACGGGGTGGTCTACTTCGGGGCCGGCATCTGGCCGTCGGAAGGTATCTACCTCTATGCGCTCGACGCGGAGAGCGGCCGGACTGTCTGGTGCAACGACTCGTCGGGTGGCATCTCGATGCCTCAGCCCCACCCCGGCGCCAACGCCGCCAGCGGTGTCTCCGCCCAGGGATACCTGGCGATTTCGGGCGATCTGCTGCTCGTGCCGACCGGTCGCGCCGTGCCTGCGGCCTTCGACCGCCGCAGCGGCCAGTTCCGCTACTTCCACCTCCAGCAGAACGGCAAGCTCGGCGGGTCGGAAATCACCGCCGCCGAGCGTTGGTTCCTCAACAGCCAGTCCGCGTTCGACCTGGCGTCGGGCGCGCGCCATGCGTCGTTTCCCAAGCTCGCCGCGCCGTTGACCGCGATCACCCCGCGCCAGATTGTTCACTGGCAGTCGGGCAAGCTTGATATTTCCCGTTCCCAAGAGAAGTCCGCGCCCGATCGCCGCGGGGCACCGGTGGCCGCCGTCGACCTTGAGCCTCTCTGGTCCGCCCCGTGCCCCCATGGCGGCAACGCCCTGATCGTCGCCGGCGCGAAGGCCGTTTCCGCTGGCCTCGGACCCGGAGGATTCGGGATCGACCTGGTTGACCTGGAGGCCAGAGAGCCGTCCGCGACGGCGCCGCTTGAAGAAGAGCCGCTGGGACTGGCCGCGGCGGCCGGCCGGCTCTACGTGGCCGCGGCGTCGGGCACGATCCTGTGTTTTGGCGAGCCGGGCGGATCGCCGCCCAAGCGCATCCGCCCAGAGGTCGAAGCGCCGGTTTTCGAAAACCAGGATTACTACGATCGCTGCGCGGCGGAGGTCCTCCAGCGGACGGGTGTGGCCGAGGGGTATTGCATTGATCTGGACTGCGGCAGCGGCGGGCTGGCCTATGCGCTGGCCAGGCAAAGCAATCTACGGATCGTTGCGCTGGGCGCCGATCCTGACCGCGCCGGAGAGGCCCGCCGCCGGTTTGACGAGGCCGGGCTGTATGGCGAGCGCGTCACGTTGTTTGCCGGCAATGATCCGCGCTCGCTGCCCGACTATCTTGGCGACCTGGTCGTTTGCGGCCGTTCGGCGGAGGGCGCGATGCCGGCATCGCGGGGCGAGGTCCAGCGGATCCTCCGCCCCTTCGGTGGCGTGGCCTGTTTTGGGCGATTGGGCGCGATGGAGATCGCCACCAGGGGGCCGCTGGCGGGTTCGGGCGATTGGACGCACCAATATTGTGACCCGGCCAATTCGAACTGCTCGAGCGACACGCTGTTGTCGGGCCGCTTGGGGGTGCTCTGGTTCAACGACCTGGCATTTCCGGTCCCCAGCCGGCACGGCCGCGGCCGGGCGCCGCTGTTCTTCAACGGTCGCCTGTTCATCCAGGGTCTTGACGGCCTTCTCTGCGTCAATGCCTACAACGGCCGCAAGCTCTGGGAGTATCCCCTGCCCGGCATTCAACAGGTCTTCGACGGCGAACACCTGATGGGGACTTCGGGGACGGGCGGCAACTATTGCGTGGGCCCGGCGGGTCTTTACATCCACACCGGCAGGGAGTGCCTGCGGATCGATCCGGCCAGCGGCGCGCTGATCGGCCGGTTGCGCGCCCCCGACCAGCCGGACGGGTCGCCCGGCGCCTGGGGCATTGTCGCGCTTTCGGGCAATACGCTGTTCGGCACGCTGGCCGACACGCGGCACCTGGTGACCTTCCGTTATCGCGAGGGGGACATGAGCAACCAGTTCACCGAGGCGATGCTCCTGTTTGCCATGGACGCCGTGACCGGCGGCATCCGCTGGCGTTATCAGCCGGAGCACTCGATCCGCCACAACGCGATCGCGATCGGCGACGGGCGGGTCCACCTCATCGATCGGCCGATCGCTTCTGGCGACAGGCACCGCGAAAAGCGCGTCGGCAAGCCCGATCCGGAAGACGTCCACCCGCCGGGCAAGCTCGTCGCGCTGGATGCTAAAGAGGGGCGAACGCTTTGGAGCTCGGACGACCAGGTCTATGGAACAACGCTGGCGCTGAGCGAGGAGCACGACCTGCTGCTGATGTGCTACCAGGATTGGAGATTCAAGCTCGCTTCGGAACTCGGGGGCCGGATGGCGGCGTTCGACTCCGCCACCGGCGAGCGCCGCTGGGACGTCGAGGCCGGCTACCAGGGCCGGCCGGTGATCAACGGCCGGGCGGTGTACCTCCAGCCGGGCGCTTGGGACCTGGCGACCGGCAAGCGGCTCGACTTCGCGCTGGAACGCTCTTATGGATGCGGGATTCTCTCCGGCTGCAAAAATATGCTGGTCTACCGCTCGGCGGTCGTGGGGTACGTGGACCTGCAAAGCCAACTCGGCACGCAGAATTATGGCGGCATTCGGCCGGGCTGCTGGATCAACGCCGTGCCGGCCGGCGGACTGGTTCTCATGCCCGACGCCACGGATCGGTGCACGTGCAGCTATCTGAACAAGGCGTCGATCGCCTTGGGGCCGTTGGGCCCGCGGCCGCCGGGGGCCGCGCCGCACGGCGCCGCACGCGACGAGCGGATCGAGGTCCACTAGCCCGGCTTATTCGTCCATTGTCCGGGAATCCCGGCACGGATCCCGACAGCCGGGAAAACGCGAAAAATCGCTACAACCGTCGCGGTCCGCTTGCCGATATTTACTGAGTGCGCTCCCCGCCGCCGGTTGACGGCTCCGAGCGCGGGGGGCTGGCACGCCCCGCGGGCCGAAATCAACCTGGAGTCATCCGATGCAAGTCAAAGTCTATTGCCCGAAGATCGTGGAAATCCCCAGTGAATACCTGCCCGCCTTGGCGAAGCGGGCGGCCGACAGCCTAGGCCAACGTGCCAGCGAAGTTGCGGCCACTCGCGGGCATCTTGTCCGCCAGGCCGTGCAAGACGGCCTCTTGCGCCAGTTCGACGAACTGGTGGGCGACGACGGGACCGTGGACCTGGTGTGCGACCCGGGAATGGAGATTCCACTGGAGCTGGAGAACAAGACGCTCTCGCTCACGGAACTGCTCGACGCCCTCCAGTACAAGCGGACCTGGGCGGAAAAAACGCCGGAAGCCGCCTGAATGAGTCAGCCGGACTCTCCCGCGGCGCTTTCGGCTCACGTAACCGTTCCCATCCTGGGGCTAGCCTGGGGGCGATCGTCGCATTGAGTCTCTAAGTGACTTGCCTCTCCTTGGCATCAAAAAAAGACGACGATCGGTATAATCCAGGGGAGAGGCAGCGATCGATCGGAGGTCGTCCGGTTCGACTTTCCTCCCCGCGGCATCGCGCGAGGGGGGGCAGTCTTTTCGCGGCACGCACGTTGCCCTTGCCCTCAAGACAGCTCGTTCGCCGCGAAAGCTAGTACAACCCCGTCAACGATTTTTCACAAGGAATGACGCGGTGGACAAGATCAGGTATGTGTTCTGGCAAGACGGCGATCAATGGCTTGGATACTTTGAGGAGTATCCCGATTACATGACCCAGGGAGAAGACCTCGAAGACCTGAAGAACCATCTGCGCGATCTTTACCGAGACTTGACCAGCGGGCAGATTCCGAGCGTTCGCCGCGTGGCGGAGCTGGAGGTCTCGTGAAGCGGATCGATCTAATCGACCATGCTCAGAAAGCGACCCCTCCATCCGGAAAAACCAGCCGCCCCGGCAAAAACCGCAGCAACTACCAGGATTGCCCGGCTTTTGCCATTTGCCTGACAGGTAAACCCATGGCGGTTGGACTGGTGAGCCGACGAATACTTCGGCGAGCTGTGCCGCTGTCTCAGGGGCGCGGCCGAGCGCGGCCTGGGTCATCAACACCAAGCCAAGCCCGGCGGCGATCGTCACGGACGCGGTTTTCGGACAATACGCGTGGGTGGAGGAGAAGCCAGACATGATCACGGTGAGCGACCGGGTCGAGTTCAAGCCGGAAGACGTGAATCTGAACATTGCCGGAGTGGGAGAGACGTTTACGCGGTTGATACGCGAGGCCGTCCATTTGCCGGCCAGCGACCTGCACTTCAACTGGAACGAAGACGACGTGACGATCTCCGTGCGGCACCTGGGGATGCTCCGCCGCTGGTCGAACATCACCCGTGAAGAGGGTTCGCGGTTCATCACCTACGTGAAGGCGGCGGCGGGGATGGACGTGGCCAAGAAACAGCGCCCCCAGGACGGCCGCTGGGTCTGCACGCTCGACGGCAATCGGAGGGCCGACCTGCGGATCAGCACAATCCCCACGCTCTACGGCGAGGACCTGGCGATCCGGCTGCTCGAGCGGGAGCTGCCGCTGCTGGAGATCGAGAATCTCGGGCTGCACCCCAAGAACCAGTTCGAGCTGCTCGACCTGCTCAACAAGCCGGGCGGACTGATGCTCGTCACCGGGCCGGCCGGGACCGGCAAGACAACCACGCTCTACGCGTGCCTCCACCGCCTCAACGACGACACGCGGAAGATCAACACGATCGAGGACCCGATCGAGTACTCCCTGCCCGGCATCCGCCAGTCGCAAGTCAACCACCGCCAGGGCCTCGAATTTCCCGAGCTTCTGCGGAGCGTGCTGCGGCAGACGCCCGACGTGATCATGGTCGGCGAGATCCGCGATCCGGTGACGGCGGAGACGGCCGTTCGGGCGGCCAACAGCGGCCACCTCGTGTTCGCCACGCTCCACGCGCCGCGAGCGGCCGGGGCGATCGAGAGCATGTTGGCTCTCGGCGTTACGCCGCACTTCCTCGCCACGAGCCTCTTGGGGATCGTCTCCCAGCGGCTCGTGCGCACCCTCTGTGACTACTGCAAGCTGCCGCTCGAGGTTGACAAGTCCCAACTGTTTACGTCGGTCGACCGGTGGCTCGAACCCGGCCAGGGCGGGCGAATCTACGCCGCCGACGGCTGCGGCCGCTGCCAGCACGAGGGCTACCGGTCGCGAACCGGCGTATTCGAGGTCCTGCGGATGACCGGCGAGCTGCGGCAGATGATCGCGCAAGGCCGCACCGCCAGGGAGGTTCAAGAAGAGGCGATCCGCCAGGGGATGCTCGACCTGCGGCGCGCGGCGCTGCTGAAGGTCGCGGCGGGCCAGACCACGACCGATGAGCTCGCGAGGATCGTACCAGCCGAGCGGTTCGTGGAAGCGGCTGCGGCCGTTGCGTGCAGCGACTTCTAACCCGGATTACTCCTGAGCCGGGGATTTCTTCGACTGTGTCGCGCGCAATCGCAACCCGACGCGTAAGCGAGGCCAGCCAATCACAAGCCGACGCGTAAGCGAGGCCGGCAATCGCCGGCCCGTCTCGCTCAACCCAGCAGAGCCGCGACATGCCGCGCAGCGGCCGCACCGAGACAGTCGAGCGCATAACCACCCTCCAAGATACTTACGACTCTCCCCCCCGTGTAATGATCGGCGGCCGTCAGAAGCTGCTCGGTGATCCAGCCGAACGACTCCGGCTCCAGCGCAAGGTGCGAGATCGCATCGGCCGCCAAGGCGTCGAAACCGGCGCTCAGCAGCAGCATCTCCGGGCGGAAGCGGCGGAGCGCCGGGAGGATTTCCCGCTCGATGGCCGCTCGGTATTCGGCGTCGCCGGCGCCGCGGCTCAGGGGCACGTTGAGCGTGTAGCCGCGACCGGGCCCCGTGCCAACCTCGTCGGCCTGGCCGCTGCCGGGAAAGTCGATCGAGCCGGGCCGCTCGTGGATGCTGACGTAAAGGACACTTGCGCAAGACTCAAAAACACTCTGGGTGCCGTTGCCGTGGTGCGCGTCGAAATCGACAATCGCCACGCGCTCGAGCCCGTGTCGCCGGCGGAGATGCTCGGCGGCAATCGCCGCGTTGTTGAACAGGCAGAAACCCATCGCTTGATCGGCCAGGGCATGGTGGCCCGGGGGCCGGACGGCGCAGAACGCCCGCCGCGCCGTCCCGGCCATGACGGCGTCGCAGGCCGCCATCGCTCCGCCGGCCGCCAGGGCCGCCACGTCATAGCTCTTGGCACAGAGTCGCGTATCGTCCGAGCCGATCGATGTGAACCCTTCGTCGCACATCAGCCGCACAAGGTCCACGTAGGCCGGCTCGTGGACCAGGGCGAGCTGGTCGGCGGCCGCCTGGCGGAAGGAGATCGGCCGCAGTCGGCCGGCAAGCCCCGCCGACCGCAGTCCGTCAAGAACGGCCGAAAGCCGCTGGGGACATTCGGGATGCGCTCTGCCGGGATCGTGGTCGAGAAAACGGCGGTCGTAGATCAAGAGGCATGCCATGGGCGGGATCGGAGTGGGCTGTTGAACCCCCCTGGATTCTTGGCGAATTGGGGTTGCATGATTTGAGAAGAAACGTTGCGCACCTTCCTCGGCGTATTTGGAACGGATTCCAAAGTGAAGGAGCGCAACAGCGGGTACATCATCGACGGTCAAGTGGTCGGATTACAAGTCCCCTTTTGCCGACTTCCACCCGCTCTTGTTGACGGCTACCGCCCGCCCGCCGCACCCACAGGCCCGTGTGCTAGCCTCCATCCGGCTTCGGCCGGTAGGGTGGTCCAGAGCGGTCGATCGTTATCCGGCATTCGTGGTCGAACGCATTTTTCGGAGCCGAAGCGGGCGATCTGGCCGAACGACCAGCGGCGGCCCACCGGGGGCATTCTCGTAGAACGGAATTCACTCCGTCTTCAGCCGCTGCCACCCCGGATGATGCACGAGCCGCGGTCTCCTTGACGGTCGCGCCCCATCGTAACCCGACGCGTAAGCGAGGACGGCTGACCCGAATTGACCTCGCTTAGGCGTCGGGTTAGGAGATCAGCTCATGAGTAATTCGCGCTGGCGTTCCCAAGCTGGAGCTTGGGAACGAGGGAGAGCGGAGCGTTCCCAAGCTGGAGCTTGGGAACGAGGGAGAGCGGAGCGTTTCCAAGCTGGAGCTTGGGAACCAGAAAACACGAGCCTCACGCGGCTACCGCGGCCGGTAGATGGAAGAAGACGGCGCGTAGCCGCCGGGCCGGTAGATGCTTGTTCCGTAAGCGCCGGTTCCGCCGCGCATCATGGCGTTGAGGGCTTGCTGGACCCGGGCGGCGTTGGCGTTTTTCAGAGGGATCACGCGGAGCTTGCGTGAGGGGTCTTCAACGGCCGCCGTGTCGAGCGACTTGGCGAATCGTGTCACCGTGTCGACGATCTGGGGCGGGGCCTTGATGATCAGCGAGTTGGTCGTCTGGTCGACGGTCAGTTGGGGGGCGAAATTCGAGCCTGCCGGAGCGCCGGTGAAGTAGGATCGGTAGACCTGTTGGATCATCTGGGCGAGGCGCGCGGCATCGGTGTGCTCGATGCGGATCGTCTTGGGTTCAAAGGCCGCGGCCACGGTGTCGGAGGTTTCCGACGTATCGAGAATCTCCAACAACCCCTCGATCGTTTGCCGATCTGCTCGGCTCCCCTTGACGAAAAGCGTGTTGAGGCGATCGTCGGGAATGATCAGTGGCGGCTGGCTGGGCCGCGAGCCATAGCCGCCGTAGCCGCCGTAGCCGCCGTAACCGCCGTAGCCGCCGTAGCGACTGCCGTAGCCGTAGCGCGAGCGGCCTGGCTGGTTGGGCTCGCCAGCCGTGGCGCGGAAGAGCTGTTGGAGTGTCTGGGCGACCTGGCTGGCCGTGGTGTTGCGGACCTGATAGATGCTGTAGTCGCGGTTGCCGTAGCTGGTCCGCGCTTGGATTGTCCGCAGCAGCGTCTCCAGCTCATCGAGCGCCTCCTGGTCCTCCGAGGCGATCGTGATCGTGTCGTCGCCGGCGATGATCAGCACTTCGGGAGGACTTGCCGTCGCCGCCGTCTTGTCCTGGGCGGGCGGCTGGGTCGGCGGACCGGCAGGACCGGTGTGACCCTTCTCGCCCTCCGGTCCCGCGGCGCCCGAGGGCGCCGCGGCGTTCGGCTTGGGCTCGGGTTTGGGCTCGGGCTTGGGCTGGGCTTTTGGCTCGACCTTTGGTTCAGCTTTGGCGTCGGCTTTGGGTTCCGGCTTGGGCTCGGCCTTGGCGTCGACTCTTGGCTCTGCTTTGGCTTCCGCTTTGGGTGCGGCCTTGGCGTCGGCTTTGGGCTCCGCTTTTGGCTCGGGCTTTGGCTCAGGCTTTGGCTTGGCCTTGGCGTCGGCTTTGGGTTCCGCCTTTGGCTCCGTTTTTGGCGCCACATTGGCGTCCGCTTTGGCCTCAACTCTGGCGGGCTTTTGGCCCTCAGTCTTTTCGATCTGGGGTTTTGTTGCCGGGGCGGCCTTCGGCTCGGGTTTCGGCTCCGGCGATTCTTGCGTCTTTGCTTCCGGTTCGACCGGGACCGTGATGTCGGCCGGCGTGACGACGCGAATCTCGTTGGTTCGCAGCGTGGGCCAGACCTTCTGGAGCTCCTTGAGGACTTCTTGGACGTTCCCCTTGAAGGGCACGACGCGCAAGTTCCCGCTCGTGGAACGCTTCGCGGGCGTCAAACCGGTCTCGCCCATGCGGATCAGTAGTTGGCGCACCTTCTCGAGTTGTTCCGCGGAAGCGCGGACCAACAACTGGCCGGTGGCCGGATCGGGATCGACGTCCGGCTGGCTCAGGTAGCTTTCGTCGGCGAACAGCCGGCGAATGGCCAGACTTGCAGTGTCGAGCTCGACATAGTCGAGTTGGAAGATCTCCAGGATGCGTTCTTCCGTGCGGAACTGTTCGAGGATTTCCTCGATCTTTGCATGCTGCTCGGGCCGGGCCATGGCGACGAGCTGGTTGCGGTAGCGGTCCACCGTCAGGTCGACCCGCACGCCCTGCTTCTGGAACATGTCCCTGAGGACTTCGGTGGCCGCGTAGGCGTCGACGTTTTTGAGCGAGTAGAGCTTCAACTGAAGGGCGCTGTCGAGGGTCGTTCCCTTCTCGATCTCCTTGATCAGCTCGTCGATCTTCTCGTGCTGGAGCGGCGAAGCGTAGGCGATCAGGCTGTCGTTGGCCGCATCGAGCGAGAGCTGCACGTTGCGCTCCATGCGGAACAGGTTCTGGATGGTCGCCAGCACGTTGCTCGGGTCGGCCGAGGTGATCCGGTGGACCTGGAGTCGCGGCGCCTTTTCGATCGCGTCGCGATTCATTTCTTCGATCGCGTTGCGGATTTTTTCGTGATCCTCCGGCAACGCGGTGGCCACGATCGCCCCGGTTCGATAGTCGATGGCGATCATCGCCTGGGGAACCAGGGTCTGGAGGACATTGAAGGCGGTGTAGGAATCCGCCTGTTCGAACCGGTAGACGACCGCGGTCGGTTTAACAATCGGGGGCACCGTGGCCGTGTACTGCTCAACCGTGCGCTTGATCGCGTCGGCGTAGCGCTTGTCGGACCAGACGATCAGGGACTGGCGCGCCGCGTCGGGAACGAACTGCGCGTGCTGGCGGATCACGGGATCGAGCAGCGAGAGCAGCGTGGTGACGTCTTCCGGCTTCATCGGGTAGACCGACATCACGCGGTTTCCGTCGAGCCAACTGTTGGCTTCGATCTGGTCGACGGCCGCCTTGATCGTCGCGTGGTCTTCGGGATAGGCCCAGGCGATCAGCTTCGAGGGGTCCTGGCCGACAGTGAACTTGGCCTGCGGGACAATCGGCGTGAGGACCTGCATCGCGGCGGCGGCGCTGGCCGTCCCCAGCGGATAGACGGCGATCGTCGGCTGCTTCTCTTCCGGTCCCTTCTTGGCCAGTTGATCCAGCGTCGCCTTGATCTTTTCGTGTTCCGCCGGGCGGGCCAGCGCGACCAGTTGGCGAGCGTCGCTGCCGGCATTGACCGCCGCCTCGGGCACGGTCTTCATCAGCACGCTGATCGCCGTCTGGGCGTCGACCGTCTCGACTGTGTAGACCTCCACCCGGGGCGCCGTCTCTGCCGGCTCTTCCTTGCCCATCTCCTCGATGGCCTTCTTGATCAGCTCATGATCGGCGGGCCGGGCCCAGGCGACCAGTTGCCGCGTGTTCGCCCCGACGCCGAACTGGGCCTGGGGCACGATCAGGCGGAGCAGGGCAGTCGCCTGGGTCGTCGTCGTCGCATTCAAAGGATAGATCACCATTCGCGGGGCCGTCTCTTCCGGCTCTTTCTGCGAAAGATTCTGAATCGCCGCCTCGATCTTCGGCTGCTCGTTGCCCCGGGCCCAGACGACCAACTGGTAGGGATCGTTGCCGGGAGTGAACCGGGCCAACGGGAATGCGCTCGCCAGAAGCTGCATCGCGCTGGCCGCCGTCGTTTTCTCCAGGGTGTAAACCATGACCTTCGGCGCCGTTTCGGGCGTCTCGACAAACTCATCGACCAGCTTCTTGATCTCCTCGTGGTCCTTGGGGCGGGCCCAGGCGATGATCTCGTCGGTCGAGTGGCCGAGGGTCAGCCGCGCCTCGGGGACCGCGTTCTGCAAGAACTGCATGACATAGAACACGCGCCGGATCTCGGTGATCCCCAGCTTGTAGACGGCCAACTTGGCAAGTTTTTCATCCGGGACCGCAATGTCGATCTGCTTGAGGGTCTGCTCGATCAGCACGTGATCCTCGGGCCGCGCCCAAGCGACCAATTGGTAGGCCTCCGGCCCCGGGCTGACCTGGGCCTGCGGCACCGCCAACTGGAGAATCTGTATCGCGCTGGCCGCGGTGATCTCGTCGAGCGTGTAGGTCACCGCCTTGAACGCCTTCTCGGGCGAATCCCCCACCGCAAGCTGGTCGACGATCTGCTGGACCCTCGCTTGCTCGGTCGGCCGTGCCCAAACGACAAGTTGGTACGGGTTGGTCCCCTGGGAGGCGACCGCGTCGGGAATCGCCTGGCTGAGCATCGTCGTCACCGCGGCGGCTGTCACGTTTTTCAGGTCGTACACGACCAGCTTGCGCGCGTTCTCGGCCCCGCCGTGGACCTGGTCGATCAACTCCTTGATCCGCTCGTGATCCTTGGGCCGGGCCCAGGCGACGATCTGGTCTTCGGTCACGCCGGTGGTGAACCGGGCCTCCGGCACGCTCTGCATCAGGAACCGCATCACGTAGTAGCTCTCGCGCAGGTCGGCCGTGTCCAGCTTGTAGACGATCGCCTTGGCCTGCTTTTCTTCAGGACCCTCGACGTCGATCTGCTTGAGGGTCTGCTCGATCAGGGCGTGATCCTCGGGCCGCGCCCAAACGACCAATTGACGGGTCTCCGGCCCCGGGCTGACCTGGGCCTGCGGCACCGCCAACTGGAGAATCTGCATCGCGCTGGCCGCGGCGATCTCGTCGAGCGTGTAGGTCACCGCCTTGAACGCCTTCTCGGGCGAATCTTGCGCCGCGAGCTGGTCGACCGCCTTCTGGATGTCCTTGTGCTCGTTGGGCCGCGCCCAGACGATGAGCTGGTAGGGATTCGCGCCGGGCGCGGAGAGCGCCGCCGGCGCGATCCGCTGGACCATCGCCGTGGCCGCCGCGGCCGCCGTGTTCTTCAGGTTGTAAACCACCAGGCTCGCCTGCTTGTCGGCCGGCCCTTCGATGTCGATCTTCGCCAGCGTCTCGGCGATCACTTCGTGGTCTTCGGGCCGTGCCCAGGCCACGAACTGGTACAGGTCCGCGCCGGGCGTGAGCATCGCCTTGGGCGCTACCTGGCTGATCACCTGCATCGCCGCGGCGGCCGTGATCTTGGCCACCGTGTAGTTGACGGTCGTCGGGGCCGTTTCGGGCGGCTCCGGCGCCGCGAGCTCATCGACAAGGGCCTGAATCTTCTTGTGGTCGGCGGGCCGGGCCCAGACGATGAGCTGGTAGGGGTCCATGCCGGCGGACGGAATTGCCTCCGGCGCCACCATCCGCAGCATCGTCGCCAAGATCGTCGCGGTGACCTTCTTCAGCTCGTAGACGACCGGCTTAGGCGCGTTTTTCTCGCCCCCCTTGATCTTCTCGATGATCTGGGCGATCTTTTCGTGGTCCTTCGGCCGCGCCCAGGCGATCACCTGGCCGGGTTCGAGGCCGGGCGTGAATTCCGCACCCGGCACCGATTCCCGGAGGAACCGGCTGACGTAGTACAACTGGCGCATCTCGCTGGATTCCAACTGGTAGAATCCGAGCGTCTTCGACTTGTCCGCGGGGCCCGCGACGTCGATCTTCTCCAGGGTCAGCTTGACCAGGTCCTGGGTCTTGGGCGTCGCCAGCACGATGATCTGGTGGCTTTCCGGGCCCTGGCTGATCTGGGCTTGGGGAGCGGCCAATTGGAGAATCCGCGTGGCCGTGGCGGCGTCGATATTCTCCAGCGAGTAGGTGACGGCCGTCGGGGCCAGGTCGGCCGAATCGGCCGCGGTCAGCCGATCGACGACCTCCTTGATCTTCTCGTGGTCGGCGGGCCGGGCCCAAACGACCATCTGCGACGCCATGGCGCCCGGCGCGACCACGGCGTCGGGGAGCATCTGCCGCAAGGCCAGGGTGATCGTGGCGGCGGAGACGTTGCCCGTATCGTAGACGACCGCCGTCGGCGCGTGCTGCTTGTCGGCCAACTGGTCGACGAGCTCCTTGATCTTCTCGTGGGTCTTCGGCCGCGCCCAGGCGACGAGCTGCTTGGGGCTTGCGCCGGGGACGAACGTCGCCTCGGGCACGGCTTCCTGGAGGAAGCGGATGATGTAGAACATCAGCCGCAAATCGGCTGCTTCGAGCTCGTAGACAACCGCCTTCTCGCTACCGCCGGCCGCCCCCTCGGCGTCGATCCGCTTGAGCGTCTCCTCGATCTTGGCGTGCTGGTCGGGCCGGGCGAAAACGATCAACTGGTAGGCGTCCTCGCCCTCGGTGATCTTCGCATCAGGGGCAACCTCGGCGAGGATCTTCTGGGCCGTGGCGGCCTTGAACGAACTGAGCGTGTAGGTCACGGCCAGCGGCGCTTTCTCCGGCGGCGTCTCGGCCGACATCTCCTGGATCGCGTTGCCGACCTTCTTGTGCTCCTCCTCGGTCGCCCAGACGACCAACTGGCTGGCATCCGCGCCGGCGCTGGTGATCGCGCCCGGAACGATCGACTGGAGCATTTTCACCACGCTCTCCGGCGCGACCTTTTCGAGCGTGTAGATTTTCATCGCCGCCTTGCCGCCGGCGGCTTCGAGCTTGGCGACCGTGTCCTTGATCTTCGCCTGATCGGCGGGCCGCGCCCAGGCGACGAGCTGGCCGGGGTCCTTGCCGACCGAGAGCTTCGCATGGGGGACGACGCCGGCGAGGACTTGGATCGCGCTGGCCGCACCGCCCGACTCGAACTTGTAAATCTCCATGACCGGCGTCATTTCCACCGGCTGTTCGACGATCGACTTGACCAGCTCCTTGATCGTCTCGTGGTCTTCGGGCCGCGCCCAGGCGACGATCTGGGTCGGGTCGGCGGCGAGCGTCATGCTCGCGTGGGGCACGGCCTCGCGAATCGTCCTGAGCGTGTAATAGCTGTAATTGGGGTTGATTCCCTCCAGGGTGTAGACGGCGGCCGTGGCCTTGGCGCCCTCGGGAGCGGCGACGTCGACGGTTTCCAGGGCGGTCTTGATCGTCTGGTGGTCCTTGGCGCTGGCCCAGACGAGGAGTTGTTGGGGGTCGCTTCCGGTGGCGAGCTGGGCCTTGGGCACCGCCAGGCGGAGAATCTGCATTGCACTGGCGACGGGGATTTTCTTGAGCGTGTAATTCATCGCCACCGGCTTGCCGGCGCCGACGGCCGCCGCAGCCATCGACTCGATCGCCGCGCGAGCGGTCTCCTGGTCTTCGTTCTTGGCAAACACGGCGAGGCTGTCGGTCTGGGCGTCGACGACGACCTTGGCCGTGGGGACCAGACTCGCCAGCATCTCGGAGACAGCAGCCGGCGCGGCATCGCCGACCGGATAAATCATCAGGTAAGGTTTGTGGGTTTCATCGGGACCGGACTCCATCTGCTCGATCGCCTCGGCGATGAGCTTGTGATCGCGCTGGCGCCCGAAAGCGACGATTTGCTTCCCCTTCAAGTCGGGGGAGAT
>JAMOAF010000578.1 GCA_023621895.1 Planctomycetota bacterium | reverse complement strand
GTCTTCCGCATCCGCAAAGGCGACGCCACCGCCATGGCCACCATGCTCCAGTCCTTGTTGCCGTCGGCGGCGGGCGCGGTGACCCAACCGCAACTGGCCGGCGCCGAAGGGGAGAGCTCGCTGGTCCCCGTGCGGTTCACCGTCGACACCCGCACCAACAGCATCATTGCCACCGGCAGCGAGGGCGACCTGGCAATCATCGAGGCACTGCTGTTGCGGCTGGACGAAGAGGACGTCCAGCAGCGGATCAACGAGGTCTACCGGCTGCGAAACGCCCCCGCTCTGGACGTCGCCCAGTCGATCAACGAGTTCTTAAGGAGCGAACGGCTGCTCCAGCAGGCGACGCCGGGCGTTGTCAGCCCCTTCGAACAGATCGAAAGGGAGGTCATCGTCGTGCCCGAGATCGTCAGCAACTCGCTGATCATCAGCGCGACGCCGGAGTTCCACGAGGAAATCATGGACCTGGTCAAGAAACTCGACGAGGCGCCCTCCCAGGTGATGATCCAGGTGCTGATCGCCGAGGTCCAGCTCAACGACACGGAGGAATTCGGCGTCGAGCTGGGGTTGCAGGATTCGATCCTGTTTGACCGCAGCCTGCTGGCCGACCTGGAGACAATCTCGCGGACCGTGACCGAGGCCGGCCTGCCCCAGGTGACGACCCAGGAAGTCGTCGCGGCCACCAACACGCCCGGCTTTCTCTTCAACAGCCAGCCGAACAACGCCTCGCTGGGCAATTCGGGAAGCGGGGCCGCGCTGGCCAATTCCAACATCATCGGCAGCCAGGGAATCGCCAATTTCGGCACGGGCAGAATCAACAGCGAACTGGGATTCGGCGGACTGGTGCTCTCCGCAAGCAGCGACAGCGTCAGCTTGATGCTCCGGGCGCTCAAAGAGAGCCGCCGCCTGGAGGTGCTCAGCCGGCCCCAGGTGATGACGCTCGACAACCAACCGGCATTCATCCAGGTGGGCAAACGCGTGCCGCGGATCACCGGCTCAACCGCCAGAGCCCAGGGGCTCGTCAACGAAATCGCGCTGGAAAATGTCGGCCTGATCCTCGGCGTCACGCCGCGAATCAGCCCCGAGGGCATGGTCGTGATGGAGCTCGACGCCGAGAAGTCCGACCTCGGACCGCTCGCCGAAGGCATCCCCGTGGCCGTCTCCGAAGGAACCGAGATCCGGTCCCCCAGCATCAATGTCGCCACGGCCCAGACGACCGTCAGCGCTGCCAGCGGTCAGACGATCGTTATCGGAGGTCTGATCACCAAGCAGGAAGCGGCCGTTCACCGCCGCGTTCCCTGGTTGTCGGACATCCCCGTCCTCGGCCACCTGTTCCGCTTTGACAGCATGACCTGCAAGCGATCTGAACTGTTGATCGTTCTGACGCCGCATGTTGTCAAGGACGAGAAGGAGGCCGAACGGCTCAAGCGCGTGGAAGCCGCGCGGATGCACTGGTGCCTGGCCGACGTGAACCAACTGCACGGCGACACCGGACTGGTGAATATCCATGAAGTCAGCGACCTGACCGACGGAAACGCCAAGACGATCTACCCTGACGCCGATCCCGCGGGAATCGGGCTGGAGCCGCCCGCCGACGGCAAATGGGACGACGTGGAAGTCATCCACCCACCGGCGCTGGAAGGCCTGCCGACGCCGCAGCCGGCGCCGAAGCCGGCGGCGCCGACCACGGCGCCGAAGAGGGCGCCCTCGACCACGCCGCCGAAGCCAACGACGGCCGCCCCGCCGCTTGGTCAGAACTCGCCGCGATCGGCCGATGGCGCGGTCTTCACGCCCAGCGCGCCGGCGACCACGGCGACCGGCTACGCCGCCTACACCGCGCCCGAGGCCGGCCCTTACGGACCGGCAAGTCCGGTCACGGCCGACAAGACCTATCCCTATATGCCGTCCTACAACACCACGCAAGGACCATACACGGCGACGCCAACGACGCAAGGTCCTGCCCGGGTGCCGGCGTATTGAGCAGCGGGGAGAGTCGAATGAAGAATGTCGAATGTCGAATGAAGAAATAATGACCGAATGCTGAAGGGGAAATACGCGGCCAGTTCGCATCCCGTGGCGGTTCCCAAGCCGGAGCTTGGGAACGAGGGAAAGGGAAATGCCCGGAAGGTTCGCATCCCGTGGCGTTCCCAAGCCGGAGCTTGGGAACGAGGGAAAGACTGAACCCTGAACCCTGAACCCTGAACCCTGAACCCTGAACCCTGAACCCCGAACCCCGAACCCTCTACCCGAGCCCTGTCCTGCCACATTCCGATTGAAATCATGAACGCAAATAAACCACCTGGCAGCAATCTTTCGCCGCCGGTTTGTCGGACCGGCCTGCTGGCGGCCTGCCTGCTGGCGGCTTTGCTCGCCTCCGGCTGTTCGCCTTGGCGCCTTTCTGACGGGCTTGGCTGGAAGCGCCGCAACGACAAACCGCGGGTCCCCGACCGGATCGTCGATATCTGGGTCGACGACATCTTGCACCGATCCGGCGAGCCCTCCACGCGGGGCTTTGGCGGCCGGGTCGTGTTCTACCACAGGGATGTGAAGGACCCTGTCAAGGTTGATGGGACGTTGACGGTCTACGTCTTCGACGATCGCTGCGAAGACCCGATGCGCGAGCCTCCCATGCACAAGTTCGTTTTCCCGGCGGACACGATGGAGAAGCACTATAGCCAGTCGGAAGTCGGGCACTCGTACAGCTTCTGGGTGCCGATCGACGAGGTCGGCGGCCCCGAGCGGAAGTTGACGATGATCGCGCGGTTCGAGCCTCGGTTGGGCGGGCGGATTCTCTCCAAGCCCTCAACGCACATCTTGCCCGGCATGCCCGGCGACGAGCCTGCCGGCCCGCTCGTCCAGCGATACACCAAACGGCTCAACGGCGAAATCCGCCCGGCAGGCCAGGACAATCCGCCGGGCCAGGCCGCGCCTCGAGAGATGCCCAATCCGGGTGTGACCTCGGCGACGATCCAGTTGCCTCCCACCTTGACGCGGCAGATGCTCGCCGCGCCGCCGAGCCAATCGTTGGGGCTGGCGGCGCAGGCCTCCCCCGCCGCGGGCGCCGCGCCCGCCGGGGCGGTGATCCCCTCCGGCGTCGCCGCCGGCGCCGGTCTGCCGGCGTCGCCGGTTCAGCAGGCGGGTTACCTGGCGCCGGCCGCGCCGGCAACTTCGCCGGCCGCGCCGGCAACGCGTGCTCAACCTTCGAGATTCCCGGTTCAACGAGATGCGCTGGGCCGGCCGATCAGTACCCGCATTCGCAAGCAGCCTCTGGGCGCAACGTGGCCCACGGCCCTGCCCTCGACGCCCCGATCAGCCCCGGCCGTCGAATTTCCGGCGGCTACTTCGCCGCCGCTCTCTGCTCCACCGGCCGACTGGGAAAAGTGAGCGGCGGCCCAACCGCCGCTCATCCGGAGAAAGGCATCACTGGTTCGACAGCGAGGCAAGTGCGCGGCTGGCGGAGGACTTCGGGCTGAACATCCTCCATTGCCGGTTCTACAAGGGCTTGGGGTGGCAATGGGGTGCGCAAAAACCCGAGGACGGACTGATAGTCGACGAGCCATTTCATCTGCGCCGGCGTCAATCCGTTGCCGTAGACGCCAAACGATTCGGTCAGCGCCAGCGCCGTGCCGTTCTGATGAGCGGCCGAGGAGGCAAACTTGGGGAAGTCGACGTCCATCGAGGTGTTCATCGTCACGGGACGGAACTCGTGCGGCATCGGGACCACGCAAACGCTCCGCGCTTCGTGCCCGGCCATGTCGGCCAACTGCTGCCGCAGCACGTCGGGC
>JAMOAF010000528.1 GCA_023621895.1 Planctomycetota bacterium | reverse complement strand
TTCCTACGGGGCCATGCCGCCACCAATTTTTCGCTCGATGTTCGCCAGAGTCTTGTTGCTGGTGCGAATCTCATCCTGGACGGCTTTCGTTGCACGAACCGTCTTGTCTTCGCCAGGACCGCCGAGCCCAGACAAGACAGCCGCCTGAGCCGAGAATGAGCCGGTCGGCGAGCGAACATCACGCATGGCGGCGGATGCTGCCTCGATGTCGATCCTGGCGAGCCGCATGTCGTACAGCTTGTTGATCTGCTCCGGATCGAGCCCGATCGCCTCGGCTTCGCGGAGAGCTTCTTTTCTGTCCTGCTCCACGAGGGCCTTTTGCCGTTCGATGTCCAGTTCAGTAGCGTTGGCGCGGTCGCCCGGCAGTTGCGCCGCAAACATGTTTTCGATGTTCTGCCGCGAAATCTGGTCCTCAAGACTCGTCTGAGCATCGCGGCGGCGGCGTTCCTCTCGACCCGCTTCCTCTTGCTGGCGCCGATCGAAATCCGCTTCCACGTTCTCTAGTGCGATTTGCCTTGCCTCGGCGAGCTTCTCCAGCACGTCGGTGAGACCCTCGGCGCGCTTCTCTTCCTGGTCGTACTGCTCGTTGATGGCGGCGATTGCCCGCTGGCGGTCGTCCTCAATCGCCTCGATCCGCAGCCGGCGAATACGGCCCTCGATCTCTTCGGCCGTCATGGCGGGCTTTTTCGGATCGTAGTCAACGGGAGGACCAGGCGTCTTCCCCGCCTCGCCGGCGATCGCTTCATCGGACGTGTCGCCGCCTTCAAGCTTTTCGATTTCGAGCTTGAGCACATCGCGCTGCGCGAATAACGCCCTGATCTTGTTGAGCAAAACCTCGTCGTAGCCGGTGCCGAAGAGGCCCTCCCTGATCTGCCGCGTGCTCGATCCCCGCTCTTCCTCGAGCGCCAGAATCTCCGCGTTGAGCTGGTCCAATTCAACGCGTAACTGGCTGAGCCGGGCGCGACGCATCCGCTCGTTCATCTGCTCCATTGCGTCGCCTAGCCCGTTGATGCTCTCGGCGGCGCGATCGACGGAAAGCCCCAGGTCGCCATAACGGCCTTGCAGCCGCTCGATAATGCTCTCGGCACGGTCCATTTCGTCGTTCGTGAGGCCCTGCTTTTCGCTGAGCGTCTGTAGCTCTTGCATGAGCCGGCGGTCTTCCGCTCGCATTTCGTCCGCAGACTTGCGAACCTCCTTCATGCTGCCGGCCATCGACCGGTAGGCCGTTTCCGCGCGGTACAGCACAACCCCGACGGCCACCAGGCCGGCAATCACGGCAGCCACAGGGTTTGCTGCCAGTCCGGTCATGGCGGCGTTCAGTCCGTGAGTGGCCGTTGTGGCCGCGGCGATCGGGGAGGCCAGGAGCTTGAGCGCGGCCGCGGCGGCGCCAGCCGCCGTAGCCATCGCCTTGGCCGCGGCGCCCGTGGCAACGAAAGCCGCGCCGGCGCCGCCCACCCAGACCACGATTTTCGCGGCGGTCATCAGGAGTTCTTGGTGCTCCCTGATCCACTCGCCAGCACTCCGGGCAGCTTCCGTAAGCTGCTCGGCCCATGCGCCCAGGATGTCGACGAGACCCTCGCCGATCGCGATCTGGACCGCCTCGATGGCCGAAGACAGTTCCCGGAATGCGCCACCGAGGCCGGACTCCATCGTGTCGGCCGTCCGTTGGGCCACGCCGCCGGCGTTGTCGATCGCGGCGGCGAGTGCCGGGAAATCGGACTGGGCGAGTTTCAAGACGGCGCCCGCGGCGCGCTCGCCGAACAGGTCGGCGGCTAAGCCAAGCCGCGCGGCCTCGCCCATGCCGGCCATTGCCTGGCCGATCTCGATCATTACGTCGCCGAGGGGACGGAGCTTACCGTTCGCGTCGACGGCCGCGACACCGATGCCGCTGAGTTGCTCCTGGACAGCCGGATTGGCCAAGGCCAGCATGATGTTTCTGAGCGACGTTCCAGCCATCGAGCCCTTGATCTGCATGTTGGCAAGCACGCCCAAAGCCTTGGCCGTCTGCTCGATCGAAAGTCCATACTCCGCGGCGATCGGCGCGGCGTAAGCCATCGAGTCGCCGAGGTCTTCGAGTGTTTGGGCGGAATTGTTGGCCGTGGCGACCAGCACGTCAGCCACGCGGCCCATCTCGCTGGCGTCGAGACTGAAGGCCCGCAGCGTGCCGGCGGCGATGTCGGCAGCACGTGCCAGGTCAGTCCCGGTGGCGAGCGTCAATGCGACAACCGAAGGAATCGCGGCCTCGATCTCGGCGGGGGAGAATCCTTGTCTTGCCAGGCTGAGCTGGCCGGCGGCCGCTTGGCTGGAACTGAGCGCGGTTTCGGCACCGAGCTTTTTTGTCTGCTCGTACAAGCGGTTGAACTCTTGGGTCGTCGCTCCGGTGACGGCCTGGACGGCGAGCATCTCGTCTTGGAAGGCGGCGAAAACCCGCGTCGATAACGCAATCGGCGCAGCAGCGGCCGCGGACAGCGCCATCATCCGTTTGCCGATCGTGCCGACTGCGTTCCCGAAGGCTTGGAGCTTTTGCTCGGCTGTGCGCAGCCCGCGGACATACTCATTCTGATCCGCGTACAGCCGGACGTATGCACTCCCTGCGAGAATCGCACCAACGCCTGCCATGCCTACGTCCTCTTCTTTCCCGGAAACAGACCGCGCATCTCCGCTCGCGTTTCCTCCGTCGATCGCACTGTGCCGCCATCCGGCTTGCTTTCACCCCAGGCGTAAAACTGCATGGGGTCGATTGGCTTCGCTCGCTCCGGGTCGCGGTTGACGTTGAACAATTGCGCGAGCAGCGCGAACGTGCGGCACCATGCGGCGTTCTGCGCCGCCTTGGCCATCAGGTCGAGTTCTCGGAGGGTTCGGAGCTCGGGGTCGCAACCTGCTGTTGCAGCCAGCTCACAGAGCGTGTCCCAAGTGTGTTGACTAGGTTTCTCGCTGCGCGGCTTGCGGCGGGGCCGTACACGTCGGGCAGAGTCGCGATCAGCACCTCGATCGCGGCCGCGTCCTCCATCTGCCCGAGGTTCTGGAAAAAATCCGACAGCGCCGCGTAAAACGCAATCGACGCCTCGCGGATGTGTTTACCCCGGAGGCGCTCGGCAAACTGCTCATCGGTCAACTCGCGCTTGCGAATCTGCGGCAAACACACCACGTAGAGCAGGTTCACTTTGAACTCGATGTCCTGCTCGAATCGCACCAGCCAGGGGTCGTCGCCATCGCGCGGTTTGCCGATGTCGATCTTGAGCAGGATTCGCGCACGGCGCACCGTGCCGCCGGTGATGTCAACGTCCCACTCATCGCCGTGGGAGTCCTTGAAAATCGGCATGCCTACCTCCGCTATGATTCGGAGTCGTAGACGCCGCCCATCTTGAAACTCGCGGCGGCCGTCGCGTCTCCGTTGGCGACGTGGACCTCGTCGACGGGTTCGCCGGTCAGCGGGTTGGTGGCCGTCACGCCGTCGATGTAGAGGTACGGCTCATTAGCGACCAACTCGGCCGCAGACAGCACGTCGTCGCCGGAATCCTCGAACACCACGTGGCCGCGGCGATTCGACATGGCCGCGAACATCTTCAGTTTGTCGCCGTCGAAATCCACGTCGAGAACCGTGATTACCCCAGCGGTGATTGCCGTATCCTTCGCCGGCAGGTTGTCGCCTTTCGCGCCGGTGAACGGCACCACCTTGGCCGCCACGGTGCCGACGGTCGCCTGGTCCACGGTGCCGACGGTCGCCTGGTAGGCGATGCCGTCCGCCCAGAAAATCGTGATCTTGTCGCCATTATTGATGCCGTGATCCGCGTCGGTCATCGTCAACTCGCCGCCGGTGTCGTCGTCCCGCTTCGTGAGCGAGCCGGCCTTGGCCGCGGGGACCGCCACGTCTTGCGGAGGTACGCCGCCCGAGGCGGACCGGTCGATGGTGGTCGAGATGGAGACGCCCGGCAGGCTGAGCGTCTGATTGCACTTGCCGGTAATTGCCATGAGTCAAGCTCCTTGTGTGTGAATGGATTGGGATGGGTGGACGCGCTACAGACGCATTACCCCCAGACCGGCGTGCGCTCCTCGTCGGTCAACACCGCCGTCACTTTGTAGGAGACAAACTCGGCGTTGTTTTCGTCGCGCCCGAACTCGGTGATGTACCAGTCCGCGTCGAGTCCCTCGCCGCCGGATGCCGTCGCCACGTCGAGCGCGTAGAGCGCGATCCGCGTATCGTTCATCGCGGCGTTCTTGACCGCCGCGAGGAAGGCGTCGCCCTCTTCGTCAACGATCTCGAAATTGAGCGTCGCCTCGGTGACCGTGACCTTCTTGGTCACGTACTTGCGATGGCGCTTGACTCGCTCCGCGGTCCGCTTGCTGATCGCGAGCGACACGCTATCGACGTTCAGTGCCTCGCTCGTCGGCGTCGCGCCTGCGGCCCCATAGTAAAATTCCCCCTCAAGTCCGATTCTCAAATCGCCAGCGGCCATAGGGTGTCTCCTTTATGCCGGTGTGTTTGCCTTACTTGTTCCAGGCGTCGCGGATCATGCCAGGCAGCAACGGCGCTACCTGTGCCAGAGCCGGCCCCATCGTTGGGCGCGGCGGGTATGTGCTATGCAGCACGGACGGCCCATAGAGAGCCTCGTTGAGTTGGTTTGCGCGACGGACCTGTGCGGGTGTGCGAAGCTTGCCGTAGACCACCGGATCAGTACCGGCACGAATGCCGATTATGTAGTCTTCTGTTATCGCGCTGATGGAAGATCGCTGTTTGCCGCGAGCGTGATGCGCTACCCTCATGCGGATTTCGCCGCTACCGCCAATCCGTCGTGTTCGGCGTCGCGGGTTCTTTTTCGTTTCAAATCCGCCGTACTCGTGCGTCTTCGCGATGCGGCGAATCCCAGCGCCAAACGCCGCCGATGGACCGATCACGACGGATTGCGTGCCAGCGTCGTAGCCGTAGAGGATCGAGCGTTGCAGGCCGTAATGCTTGGCCGACGAGCTTCTGCCGATCGAAAAACATGTCGAACGAGACGGTCCCGAGGCGCGCACGGCCACGCCCGAGGTTCGCCACGCTCGCCATGTTTGCGCCGAGCATTGCCACGTCTTTACTCCACCACCTGGACGGTCAATCGCTTAACTGATGTGAATTGGTCATCGAGCGCGTACTCCCACGCGTAAGCCGCTGGCATGTCCTCCACCTTGACGACGCGCGCCAGCGGCGATGTGAGCACCTGCCGCTGGTTGCCGGATGCGTCGGGCTCGAATCGGTCGGCGAGTGCGTAGGACAGGTCAAGCAGCGGGTCCACCTGGTCGTTGTCGCGGAACTCGCATTTCCGCATGACGACGATGTCGATGGTGTAATGCCACTCGCTTTTCACCCTGCCTACCGGACCGACACGCTCGC
>JAMOAF010000674.1 GCA_023621895.1 Planctomycetota bacterium | reverse complement strand
CGCTTGTCACCTTCACGATTCTGTCCCTGGTCTTCCTCTGTTCGACCGCCTTTGGCGATGCCGGCAAACCGGACTTTGAGCGGGGGAAAGCACTCGTCAACCAGGGGGATTTTGAAGGCGCGATGCAGGCCTTCGCGGCGGCCGCGCGAGCGGACCGCTCCAATCCGGAGTACATGCAGAATTACTCCCTGGTGCGCCAGGTGATCATGATCCGGAGTGCCCTGGATCGGGAAAAGGCCCCCGAGCGTTGGGAATACTACGCCCGGGCCCTGCACACGTACTATGTCAGCGAGAGCCTCTACGAAGAGGCGCTCGAGCTGGCCCGGCAACTCCACCAGCGCGTCGATTCAGCGGGCTCGGCCGCCCTCCTGGCGGAAACGCAGCTCGCCATGAACAGGAGTGCCGAAGCGGTCGAGCTTCTTTCCGATCTGGCGGCCGACAAGACCACCGTCGTCACCGAGTCGCTCGAGGGGATCGCGCTGGCCAGGCTGGGGAAAAAAGCCGAGGCCTTGAAGCACGCCGAACTGGCAAAGCTGGGCGATGACGACGGGCCGGGGGTCGTTTATTGCGTGGCCCGGTTGCAGGCGGCCACGGGGAACGTGAGCCAGGCGGCCGGTCTGCTGATCCGCTGTTTCGAGCAGGTGCCGCCCAGCCAGTTGGACGGTTTCAAGGACCACGCCAGGGCGACTCCGGAATTCGCCGGCATGGCCGGTACGCGCGAGTTCCAACAGGCGCTGAAGACGGAGTCGAAGGTGCAGGAGTCGCGGTGCAGCGGCGGCAGCAGTTGTGCAAGCTGCCCGATGCGGGGCAATTGCGGCAAGCAACAGGCCCCGTGAAGACTCCTGGCTCGATGGCGACCGGCGCGGCGATCGGATCGCGGCGATTGCAGTCGCTCAAACCAACCTGGCGGACTCTGCTCATGACCCGCACGCGCCGGCTTGTGCAATTGGCCTTCCTCGCCCTGGTCCTGTCGGGCGTGTTCATTTTCCGAGCGAACTGCGAGTTGTGGTGCCCGTTCGGCGGCGTGGAGGCCTTTTACACCTACGCCACCGACGGCAACATGCTCTGCTCGCTGGGCACGTCGAACTTCTTCATCCTCGGCGGCGTGCTGTTGTCGGTCGTGCTCCTGCGGCGCGCGTTCTGCGGATACATGTGCCCGATCGGCGCGATTTCGGAATGGCTGGGCGGCCTGGGCGAGCGGCTCGGTCTAGCGCCGTGGCGGGTTCCCGCCCGGCTCGACCAGGTGCTCGGGCTGCTGAAATACGCGGTCCTGGCGATCGTACTGACCGCAACGTGGCGGGCTGGAGAGCTGCTGTTTCGCGGTTACGATCCCTGCTACGCGCTGATCAGCCGGCATGGGACGGACATTACGCATTGGGCGTACGTGGTCGCCGGGACGGCGGCGGCCGCCTCGTTGGTGATTTCCCTGCCGCTGTGCCGTTGGCTGTGCCCGTTCGGAGCGGTGCTTGCCCCTTTTTCGCGAGTCGCCCTGGCGCGGGTCCGCCGGGAGGAGTCGGCGTGCACCGGATGCGGGCAATGCAGCCGGCGGTGCCCGATGGGGATACCCGTCGATTCGATGCAGCAGGTCAAGGACGGCCGCTGCACTTCATGCCTGGCCTGCGTTGAAGCCTGCCCGAAACGAGCCGCCGGCGCCCTCTCCTGGGGACCGCCAAAATCGGTCGGCCAGTCGTGGTCGCAGCCGGCCTTGATTGCGATCATGGTCGCCTGCACTTCGGCGGCCGTGGCCGCCTCCCACGCCTTCCCGATCCCGTCGTTTGTGAAGACGCGCGGAACGGCCCCGGCGGTGACGGCCGCCGTCGATCTGGAGATTCACGACTTGACCTGCCGCGGCCGGGCGAACCTGCTCGTTTATTACCTTGAGCGCGACGACCTGCTGGCGATTGACGGCTACTGGAAACTGGAGGCGTGGCCCGACCCGACCCTGGCCCGGGTCCGGATCAGCTACGATCCGGATCGCTGCGATGAAGCGGCGGTTCGAATGGCCGTCACCGAGCCCTACTACGACGCCGCGGGCAACCTGTGGCGCCCCTCGCCGTTTGTGATCGAGGGCTACGACCCGCTGGACGCGGCAGTCCCCTGAGGGCCGAACTCCTTATCCGTCGAGCGTCCAGCCGGGCCGATATTGGCGGCTCAAGAGGGCGTTGGCCTCGTCGCTGTTGGTCACGCGGCCGGCCGCGCCGTCGTACTCGATCTTCTTGCCGACGCGATAAGCCACGTGGGCCAGGAGCATCTGCTCGATCAGCGTGCCGCTGTAGTCGATGTCGCAGTCGGTCTTTAGATTGCCCTTGCAGGCGGCCGTCCACTGCTTCTGGAAGTGGCCCACGGGGGGATACGTTTCGCCGGCCGCTCGGGGCTTGTAATAGGTCAAATCGGCCGTGTCGCCGAAGGGGATCAAGACGCGCGTGTTGAAATCGGCGACGAGGAAGCCCTTGTCGCCCTTGAACATCGCCCCGTGGTCGATCTTGTTCAGATCGACGTATTCCCTCGGCGAGCGCGGCATGGCCCCGCCCTGGTACCAACTGACCGTGACGGGTCCGCGCCAATCGTTGGCCGGATGCTCGAACGTCGCGCTCATTTCGACCGGCGTGACTTCGGGATTGTACGGCTCCCCCTTGGCTTCCGCCGAGGTCGGCAGTCCGGCATCGATCGCGTTCCAGGCGAGGTCCATGGTGTGGCTGCCCATGTCGCCGAGCTGCCCGCTGCCGAAGTCCCAGTACATGTTCCACTGGAGGCAGTTCATCCCGGGGCCGCCGGAGAAATAGCCGGGATTGTAGGGATGGAAGGGCGACGGGCCGATCCAGAGATCATAGTGCAAGGTCTTGGGCGGTTCGCCCGCGGCCGGCAGGTAGCCGGGCCGTCGAATCTGGCGATTCCCCCAGACGTGCACTTCGGAAAGCTTGCCGATCGCGCCGTCGCGCACGAGCTCGCTGACCCGGTTGAAGTTCTCCATCGCGTGGCGCTGCGTGCCCACCTGGGTAGCCAGCTTGTTCTTGCGCTTCAGGTAGTTCGCGCGGACCACGCGCGCCTCTTCGACGCAGTTGGCCAGCGGCTTTTCGCAATACAGGTGCAGATCGCGGTTCAATGCCCAGTTGGCGACAAACGCGTGCGTGTGATCGGTAGTGCAGCAGATAACCGCGTCGAGGTCCTTCTGGTCCAGGCACTTGCGCCAGTCGACATACGTCTTGGCCTTGGGAAACTTCGCGGCGGCCGACGCCAGGTGGTTTTCGTCCACGTCGCACAGGGCAACGACGTTTTCATCGGAAATCGCGCCAAAGTGCGCCTCCCCCCGGCCCCAGGTTCCGATCAAGGCAACGTTCAGCTTGTTGCTCGGGGCGTCCGCGCCGCGCAGGCGCCCACCGCGGAGAACCATCCACCCCGTTCCCAGGACGGCGACCGATTTGAGGAACTCGCGTCGCCTGCAAGTCTTCGCTGAATAATCGCTGTTCATCGTCTTTGTCTCCGTTGGCGGACCAGCGCCGCAAGCTCGGTGTTGACTAAGGGGGTAAGCCATCTGTCGCCATCAAGCTAGACTCTCAGCGCCCGCGACGCAAGCGGGCCAGCCGGTCCCTTTGGAGTGCGGCGATTCATCGCCGCTTTCCCCTTTGGAGTGCGAGGATTCATCGCCGCTTTCCCCCCTGGGTGGGCAGCGGCCGCCCGCCCCTTCACCGGCAAGAGCAGTCAGGCACCCGTCAGGGGCAAACCGGCAATAGAAGACCAAAGCGGCGATCCGTCGGCCGCTTTCCAAAGGGGGAAAGCGGCGATGAATCG
>JAMOAF010000419.1 GCA_023621895.1 Planctomycetota bacterium | reverse complement strand
GCCCGACGATCGCCGGGCTGCTCGGCCGGCAGGGTTACCTCAGCCATCAGTCGGGCAAGTGGTGGGAGGGGAGTTACCGGCGCGGCGGATTCACCCACGGCATGACGCGCGGCTTCCCGGAACCCGGCGGCCGCCATGGAGACGACGGCTTGAAGATCGGCCGCGAAGGGATGGCGCCGGTTTTCGAGTTCATTGATCACTCGATCGCGGAGAACAAACCGTTCTTCGTCTGGTACGCGCCGTTCATGCCCCACGCGCCGCACACTCCGCCGGAGAACCTCTTTCAGAAATACAAGGCCAAGGGCGTCGAGTCGGATTTCGTCGCCCGATACTACGCCATGGTCGAGTGGTTCGACGGCACGTGCGGCCAATTGCTCGACCATCTCGAGGAAAAGGGCGTGGCGCAGAACACGTTGGTTGTCTACCTGGCCGACAATGGCTGGATCCAGCAGCCGGACGGCCCGGGGTTCGCTCCGCGTTCCAAGCAGTCGGCCAACGAAGGGGGCGTGCGCCAGCCCATCATGTTCTGCTGGCCCGGCGTGATCCAACCCGGCCGGCGCGGCGGCGAGCTCTGCTCCAGCATCGACATCATGCCGACGCTGCTGGCGACCGCCGGCGCGGCGAGCCCGGAGGACCTGCCGGGCTACAACCTGCTGCCGATCCTGAAATCCGGCCGGCCCACGCCGCGCCAGACAGTCTTCGGTGAGACGTTTGCGCACGACGTGGCGGATATCGAGCGGCCGGAGGAAAGCCTCCTTTACCGCTGGGTCGTCGAGGGGAAATGGAAGCTGCTCTTGACCTACGACGGCAAGGTGGGACGCCACGCCCAGCAACATCCGCGCACGGAAAAGCGGCCGCAGTTGTTCGATCTCGTAGCCGATCCGCATGAAGACCGGAATCTCGCCGCCGAGCATCCCCAAGTGGTCGCCCAATTGGCCGCAAAGTTGCAGGAGTGGTGGCCGGTTACCGAGCGGCAGGTGCTCACCGCGTGGAGCGAGTGACCATGTCCGTCGGCAGTTCGAGCGGGCGATGAAGGCCCTGCCAGCCCCCAAGCAGAAAACGAAGAAACAACAGGTTCCCTAGGCCTTTATCACAGCTAAAAACTGGGATTGAGGATACGGTTTGACTCGGCGATTACCGCAGCAGTTCAACGCCTTCATCCCAAGATCAGGCTGTGACAAAGGACTGGCCTCGCATCAACCGGTGTAAGACCCATGAATCGCATCATCCTTACCGCGCTGCTCTCTGTCTCGTTGCTGGCCGCCGCGCACCCGGCGCTGGCCAAGCCGCCGCGCCCGAACGTTCTGTTCATCGCGATTGATGATCAGAACGACTGGATCGGCCACCTCGGCGGCCACCCGCTTGCGAAGACGCCGCACATCGACCGCCTGGCGGCGCGCGGCACGACGTTTCTCAACGCGCACGTCAACGCGCCGCTGTGCAATCCCTCCCGCACGAGCCTGATGCTCAGCCTCCGCCCGACGACCACCGGGGTCTATGGCCTCGCCCCGTGGTTCCGCGATCTCGCGCCGTGGAAAGACCGCGTGGCTCTCCCGCAGCACTTCAAAGCCCACGGTTACAGGACGTACACCTGCGGGAAGGTCTACCACGGCGGCGCCGGCGGCCCGGCGAAGCGGGCGCTTGAGTTCGACGTCTGGGGGTCGGCCGGCGGCATCGGGGTCAAGCCGGAGCGGAAGCTCATCCCGCCGACGCCGATGGGCGATCACCCGCTGATGGACTGGGGCGTGTTCCCGCACTGCGACGAGGACAAGGGCGATTACCGGGTGGCAAGCTGGACGATCGAACGACTCCGCGAGATGCCGGAAGACCAGCCGTTCTTCCTTGCTGCCGGGTTCTTTTTGCCGCACGTGCCCTGCTACGCCACGCAGCAATGGTTCGATCTCTATCCCGACGACGACAGCGTCCTGCCCCCGGTCAAGGCAGACGACCGTGGCGACACGCCGCGGTTCTCCTGGTACCTGCACTGGGAATTGCCCGAACCGCGGCTCAAGTGGGTCCGGGAAAACAACCAGTGGCGGAACCTCGTGCGTTCCTATCTTGCCTGCACGAGTTTCGTCGATGCCCAGATCGGCCGCATCCTCGAAGCGCTCGATGAAACCGGGCTGGCGGACAATACGGTCGTGGTCGTCTGGGGCGACAACGGCTGGCATTTGGGCGAAAAGGGGATTACCGGCAAAAACACGCTTTGGGAGCGCAGCACCCGCGTGCCGCTGGTCTTCGCCGGTCCCGGTGTGAAGTCCGGCGGGCGGTCGAACCAGCCCGCCGAGCTGCTGGACATCTATCCCACGCTCGTGGAGTTGTGCGGCTTGCCGCCGCGCGGCGACCTGGAGGGGCTGAGCCTCGTGCCGCAGCTCAAAGACCCCGGCGCGAAGCGCGCGCGTCCGGCGATTACCAGCCACAACCAGGGCAACCACGGCGTCCGCAGCGAGCGCTGGCGCTACATCCGCTACGCCGACGGCAGCGAGGAGCTCTACGATATGCAAAACGACCCGCACGAGTGGACGAACCTCGCCGGGCGGCCTGAATTCACTGCGGTCATCGAGGAACACAAAAAGTGGTTGCCCGCGATCGACGCGCCGCCCGCCCCCGGCAGCGCGCACCGTGTGCTGACTTACGACAGGTCGACTGACGAAGCCGTCTGGGAGGGCAAAACCGTCAGACGCAGCGACCCGATTCCAGAGTGAACAGGCCGGTCCGCCCGGCCAGCCCCGTAGCCACCTTGGCCGCCCGGCCCGAGCACGCCGGCGTTGTTGCGGAGTTGCAGGCGCGGCTGATTGAAAAGCTCCGCAGTGTCCGCGATCATGACCTTCAGCGGAACCGAGTTTCCAACTCCCTGTCCCTTGCCCCGCGCAGGAGACTGGTTATATGCCGCCGGCCCCGCTTCCGCGGCAACCCAAAGCCAAGTGAGTCAAACCGCGCTGACCCTCAAGAACCTGCCCCCATCTCCGAGTGGAAAAAATGAGAGCACCGATCTTGCCCCGCCTCTCGGTCCTCGCCCTGCTGGCGTGCCTTCATGGCACTGCCGCCGCGGGAAAACCCAACTTCCTGCTGATCCTCGCCGACGATCACGGCTACGGCGATGTCTCAACCTACCACGAGTCCGACGTGCGCACTCCCAATATTGATCGCATTGCAGCCGAGGGGATGCTGCTGACCGCGATGCGGGCCAACTGCACCGTCTGCTCGCCGTCGCGCGCGGCGCTGCTCACCGGGCGCTACGCCGACCGCGTCGGCGTGCCCGGCGTCATCCGCACCCACCCGGAGAATTCCTGGGGCTATTTCGACCCCCGCGTGCCGACCCTCGCCGACGAGTTGAAAAAAGCCGGGTACCACACGGCCGTCGTGGGCAAATGGCATCTGGGGCTCGAGTCGCCAAACACGCCGAACGAGCGGGGATTCGATTCTTTCCACGGATTCCTCGGCGACATGATGGATAGCTACACCACGCACCTGCGCCACGGCAACAACTACATGCGCCGCAACACGCAGGTGATCGAGCCGGAGGGGCACGCCACCGATCTGTTCTCCGCTTGGGCAGCCGACTACCTCCGCCGGCGCGCGGAGCACGAAGACCAGCCGTTCTTCCTCTACCTGGCCTACAACGCGCCGCATTTCCCCATCGAGCCGCCGGCAGAGTGGCTTGCCAGGGTCGTCCAGCGCGCCCCGCGGATGGACGAGAAGCGGGCGAAAAACGTCGCCCTCGTCGAGCACCTCGACGACGGCATCGGCCGCGTCCTCGCCGCCCTTGCGGAGACTGGCCTGGACAAG
>JAMOAF010000968.1 GCA_023621895.1 Planctomycetota bacterium | reverse complement strand
GCCTCGCCCGCTACTTTGGCACCGATGCGCAAAGCTGGATGAACCTGCAGAAGAACTACGAGCTGGAAATCGCGCAACACGAACTTGGGCGATCACTCGCGCGCATCCGTCCGCGCGCGGCGTGAGCCGCGGGCTTTGCCTGCCTTGTCCGGCCTCGCCTTGCGCTTGGCGTCCGGCGCGAGCCGGGCGCGCTCCTCGCGCTCGGTAGCGATGCGCTTCAGCAGTTCGCTGGCGGGTTCGTCGTTCGGGTCCTGCGGCACCAGCTGGCCGGTGAAGGCGTGGCGCAGGATGCTCTGGCGCAGCGCCTGGGCGCTTTTCAGGCGGGCATCGAGATCGCGTTCGAGATGGTCGATGACGGAGAGCTGGTCTTCGACGGTTTCGACGATGGCGTCTTGTTCGTGGTATGGAGGAAGAGGGAACTCGATTCGCACGAATCTCTCGGCAGCGAGATGTGCGATGCTGGTCGTAATGCTCGCGCTTCGACGGAAGCGGCCGCTGTGCAGATGAGATCGAAACACGAGGAGTGCCCACCGTTGGGAAACCCCCTCGCGCGCACGAAATCTCAACAACGTCTTCTGATAGCAGCAGCCCGGAATCTCATCCCGGTACATCGCTGGCCTGCCTACGAGTTCCGGGCTTTGGCCTTCGTTTAGCAGGATGTCTCCGAACCGAAGCGCGTATGTTTCGAACTCCTCGGGCGAAAAGTTCATCGCCTTGACGTCGCTGAGATCCAGACGATCTTCGTAGACATTCGCGACCCGCAAGTACGGGCGCATGTGATCTCCAGTATGGTGTTGGGGCGCCCGCTGCCTGCCAGGCCGAACTTGACCGCATTGTTCAACGGTCGCCCAGCACCAGCCCGACGGTAGCGTGGATAGTGCGCCAGTATTCGGATCGGGTATTTCCCTGAACTTTGCCTTCCAACCTTTCGGCGGCACCTTCCCTGCCGCCTCGAACTTCGCGAGCTGCGCCTCCTCCGAGCGCCGACGACGCTCGGCGAGAATCCGGGTCAGCAGCGCGTCGGCGGTTTCCGTCGGCGGATGCTCGCGCCGCCATCCCGCGGTCAACGCGCCTTCGACCGCCGCCTTGAGCACGGCGGCGCGGTAGTGCTTCAGCTTCGCCCGCACGCGCTCCAGCGAAGCGATGCCAGCGTCGAGATCGGAGAGGAGTTCGTCGAGCTTTGCGACAATGCGTGCCTGCTCGTTCCGCGGTGGAATCGGGCAGCCCCAACGGCTGACATCCTTCGGTCGAACCGCGGGGTAGAGAGCCCCTTGCACCACATCGCACATCGCGGAGATGAAGCCCCGTGTTTGAACCGCGTAGTACATCCAGCGGGGTTCGATTGATTGACCGTGTAGAGCGTCGGGAACTTGCGCGTGTCGTCGGGCGGCGTGAAGTTCGCGAATTCATCCTCGGTTTGCTTGCCGAGATTGCCGCGATCGACGAGGAACAGGATGCGTCGGGCACCGCCGAACTTGAGCAGGCGGTAGGCGGCGTTCACGGCGGTGAAGGTCTTGCCCGAACCCGTGGCCATCTGCACCAGTGCGCGCGGATTGCCGCGGGCGAGCGAGCCTTCGAGGTTGGCGGTGGCCTGATGCTGCACCTTCCACAGGCCGGCAGCGCCGAGCGATGGCAGTTGCGCGAGGCGACCTCGGAGCGACGTGGACTGGCTCACCCATTCGGCCAGCGTCTCCGGTCGCGGAAAACTGAAGAGCTTGCGGCTGCGCGGCTTGGGATCGAGGCCATTGGTGAAGAAGGTCACGGCGCCGTTGGATTCGAACAGGAACGGCAGCGGGCGGCGGTGCGCGGGCAGGTTGTCCGGCAGGCCCGCCGCGTACTTGGCGGACTGCGCCTCGACACCGGTGAGTGCGCCGGCTGCCTTGGCCTCGACGGCGCCGACGGCCTTGCGATCGAGGTAGAGCAGGTAATCCGCAAAACCGAAGCCCGACTTCATCGGGAACTCGCGCACCGCGATGCCGCGGCCGACAGTCAGGTCGAGATCGTCGCGGTCCTGCACGAGCCAGCCGGAGGCGACGAGCTTCGCGTCGATGTCGTGGCGGGCTTTTTGTTCCGGTGTCTCTGGCATCGTGGTCAGTCCGCCAGCCAGTGTGCGACCGGCTGCGCCAGAAATTCTTCCACGGAGATCCCATCGCCGCCCACGAGCAGCGTGCGTCGCACCTTGAAGGCCTCCGCAAAGGCCGCGGTTCCCGAATGGGCCTGTGGCGCGCGGCCGCTCTTCACTTCGATGGCAACCAGCCGGGCGCGGAACCGGACGATGAAATCCACTTCGTGCCCTCTGTCACGCCAGTAGAACAACTCGCACTCGCCGGCGGCGGCGGCGTTGGCCAGGTGCGCGCCGACCGCGGACTCCATGAGTCGCCCACGGAACTCCCGGTCATCGCGCGCTTCGGCCGGAGTCAGCCCTGCGGTCACTGTCATCAGCGCCGTGTTGAGCACCTGCAGCTTCGGGCTCGATCCCCGGCTGCGTGCGGCATCGCCGGCGTACTTTGGCAAGCCGCAGACCATGCCCGCGCCCGCGAGCAGGTCGAGGTAGTGGGCGAGCGTCGTGGTGTTGCCGGCGTCCTGCAGCTGGCCGAGCATCTTCGTGTAGGAGAGCACTTGGCCGGAATAGCGGCAGGCCAGCTCGAACAGTCGACGCAGCAGCGCTGGCTTGTCCACGCGCGTGAGCAGTAGCACGTCGCGCGCGATCGAGGTCTCGATGAGGCTGTCGGCGATGTAGCGCGACCAGCGCGCTGGATCACGGATCAGGGATGCCGCACCGGGATAGCCGCCAAAGTACAGATACTGGTCCAGCGTGAAGTCGAAGGCCTCGCGCATTTCGGCGTAAGGCCAGTGCGGCAGTCGCAGTGTCTCGAACCGGCCGGCCAGGCTTTCCGTCAGCCCCTGGGCAATCAGCAGCGGGGCGGATCCCAGCAGCACCACCTTGAGGGGTCGCTTCCTGCGCGTATCCTCATCCCAGAGGCGCTTGACGTTCTCGGACCACGCCGGAATTTTCTGGATTTCATCCAGCACGAGAACGGCTCCGGACTTCCCCGTGGCTTCCAGCCGCGCGGCTTCCCATTGTTGACCGATCCAGTCCGCGCCGCGCAGCGTCGGCTCATCCGCGCTGACGAAACGCACCGGGACATCGAGCCCGCCGGTGACCTGCTGGACGAGAGTAGACTTTCCCACCTGACGCGGGCCCGCGACTACCTGCAGAAAACGCCGCGGCTCGGACAGCCGTTCGGCGAGGGCGATGGCTTGCGGACGCTGGTAGTCGGTCTGTTTTCTACTCATTACGTTGAGTATTTTTACTCAATGAATTGAGCAAGGCAAATGGCGCCGTCGGGCCAGCCGGCTTTACACTCACCGCCCACCGCACCGTGTGTACAGATCCTGCTGCAAGGCGGCGCCGACTGGCCCGGAGCCAGCCACGGTCACCCCGAAATCGCTCTGCTGGGGCGCGGGTGGTCTCAGGCCAAGAGAAGCCTTGAATAAGCAACTGGCCGATTCGCAAATGGTCTTGTTCGCAGCGAATCGCCAAGTCCGCCAACCCATTGAATGAGAGCCCATTTGCCCTGACCATCACGATACGGCAAAATGCCGTATCGCTTGGAGGCGCTCCCATGACCACCACTTCAACCGCCCGTTTCGATCTCAAGCTGGATCCCGGCGAGAAGAAAATCGTCGCGCGGGCGGCTGCGCTCATGGGAACGACGATGGCCGGCTTCGTACGTGCGGCCGCCAAGGAGAAGGCCCAGGCCCTGCTCGAACGCGAAACCCGCATCG
>JAMOAF010000768.1 GCA_023621895.1 Planctomycetota bacterium | reverse complement strand
GGAACAACTCCACGTGGTTTACCCGGGCGTGGACATCAAGAAGTTCTCCCCCCACATTCGCCCCTTGCGGCGCGATACGACCCGGCGCAAACTGGGCGTTGAGACGGACGAATTCCTCCTACTCTGGGTGGGTCATCACCCCCATCGCAAGGGCCTGGGCACGGCCCTCCGCGCACTCAGGCATCTGGCCGCCGGCGAGCGCCGGGTCCGGCTGGCCGCCATCGGCGGCGTCGACTGCCAGGCCCGCCAGAAGTATGCCAAACATCTCGGCGCGGCGGATCGGGCGATCTTCATCAACCAGTCCGACCTGGTCCCCTATTATGCGGCGGCCGACGCACTGATCCTCCCTTCGCGCCACGATCCGTTCAGCCTCACCCTGTTGGAAGCCGCCGCCTGCGGCTTGCCCTCGATCGCCTCGCGGGCTGACGGCGCCAGCGAGCTGGTCAGCGACGGAGTCGATGGTTTCCTGCTCGAATCAGCCGACGGCGACGAAGAGTTGGCCGCACGGGTGATCGACTTGTTTGACCAATCCCGGCGCGAGCGGATGAGCCGTGCCGCGCGGCGGATGGCGATCGGACACGCGCTGGACCGGAGCATCGACCAGCTCATCCAGCTCTACGAGACCATCGTCTCCCAGCGGGCGGCGGGGGCGGGCATCGCTGCGCCCAACGCTCAGCCGCTGGCAATGCTCTCCGGGCAGAAGCCGGTCCCGGGGACCGCTTCGCGCCGCGCCGCCTGAATCAGATCGCGTCGCCGTCCACCTCGCCCGTCCGAATCCGCACGGTCTGCGTCAGATCGCTGACGAAAATCTTGCCATCGCCGACCTGGCCGGTCCTGGCCGCCTGGACGAGCGTATCGATCACACCCTGGGCGGCGCTTTCCGCCACGACGATCTCGAGCTTGAGTTTCGGGACCAGGTCGACGGTGTATTCGGTTCCGCGGTACATCTCGGTGTGTCCCTTCTGGCGCCCGAACCCGCGGACTTCGGTGACCGTCATCCCCCGCACGCCCTGTTCATCGAGGGCGCTCTTCACGTCTTCAAGCTTGAAATGGCGGATGATCGCCTCGATTTTTTTCATGCAGCGCCTCCTGGAATGACAGCCTTGTTCGGCAATCCGGGCTGACAGCTCGTTTAGATTTTAGATGAAGATATAGCCTTCCTCGCCGTGCTGGCTGAGGTCCAAGCCTTGGATTTCCTCTTGCTGCGAGACGCGCAGGCCGATCGTTGCGTCGAGGATTCTCAGGAGAACAAATGTGACCACGATCGCCAATCCCCACGTGATCGCGGTGGCCACGATCTGGTTGATCCATGCGCTGCCGCCTTCGAGCAGGCCGACCGCGGCGGACCCGCCCTTGACATGCCGGGTGGCGAACACGCCGGTCAACAAGGCGCCGAGCGTGCCGCCGACGCCGTGAACGCCGAAAACGTCCAGCGCGTCGTCGTAGCGGAATCGCGCTTTCAATGTCGTGCAGGCGAAAAAACACGCGGCGCCCGCCGCCAGGCCGATGAATATCCCGGATATCGGCTGCACCAGTCCCGAGCCGGGCGTAATGCACACCAGGCCCGCCACGACGCCGGAGCAAGCGCCCAGCAGCGAGGGGCGCCCGCGGAGCAGCCACTCGCAGGCCGACCAGGCCAGCCCCCCGGATGCCGCGGCGAAGTGGGTGGCCGCGAACGCGCTGGCCGCCAGGCCGCTGGCCCCCAGGGCGCTGCCGGCGTTGAAGCCGAACCAACCGACCCAGAGCATCGCCGCGCCGAGGGCCGTATAGGTCAGGTTGTGCGGCGGCATCGGTTGGCTGCCCAGGCCGAGGCGGGGGCCGATCAACAGCGCGCAGACAAGCGCCGAGATGCCCGAACTGATGTGGACAACCGTGCCGCCGGCGAAGTCGAGCGCGCCGCCGATCGGAAAATACTCGTTTCCGTCAAACAGAATTCCGCCGTCCCACACCCAGTGGCAGAGGGGGCAGTAGACGAACGTTCCCCAAAGGATCATGAACACGACCATCGTGCTGAACTTCATCCGTTCCGCGAACGCGCCCACGATCAACGCCGGCGTGATGATGAAGAACATTCCCTGAAACAGCATGTGGGTCAGCCGGGGGATCGAGCCTTCCATCGGCGCCGCGCCGCCGGACATCTGGACGTTTCGCATCAAGAGAAACTCGCCGTTGCCGATCCAGGGGCCACTCCCGCCAAACGCGAGAGAGTAACCGTAAAGAGCCCAGATGACGGTCATCATCGCCATCAGGAAGATGCACTGCATGATCACGCCCAGCACGTTCTTCTTCCGCACCAGCCCCGAGTAGAACATCGCCAACCCCGGCGCCGTCATCATCAGGACGAGGGCCGAACTGGTAAGAATCCATGCGTGGTCGCCCGAGTCGAGGACCGGCCTGTCCGCCTCCGCTGCCGCAAGCGCCGCGGACTGGGGCGTTTCGCTCTCGGCGCCGGCGGCCGCGGCCGCTCCGAACCATGCCGAGGCCGTCAATGCGGCTGCCAGCAGCCGCGCCGGCAACCGCCAACCATCACGAACCTTTTGTTCTCGCATCATTCTCCGCGCCTTTCGCAATCGCTTTGCGTCGTTCCAAGCCTATGCAACTGGTGTGCCACGCCGCCGGCGCCGGCCACGGCAGAAAATCGCAAGACCTGAAATGCCAGTTGGTTGCGCAGCGCGATTGCACTACGAGGATTAGCTCGCTTTCCGCCATCGCGGGCAGTCGATGCTTATTCTTTAGGCACGTGCCCACCCACGACCGCCGGCCGCGTGGGCTTGCCCCGCGCTTCCTGGTTCCCAAGCTCCAGCTTGGGAACCTCCACCCCGCCCGCGCGGCTAACGGGGGTGGGGAGGGGCAGAGCACCGTGGTGGCGCAAGCGCGGGGCAAGCCCGCGCGGCTATCAGCGAACACGCCACGGTTGGTAGAATGCGGTGGGTGTTCGGCGCCATCGGCCGCAGCGCCGTTTGCACGCCCGCAAGAGTCGGCGGCCCATCAACGCCAATTACGGCCGGATCGCGGAGGAAACCCTCACCATGGCGAACAGCACTGGCAAAACCCCGTCACGTCGCGATTTTCTGAAGAAGGCCGGCTGCATCGCCACGGCTGCTTCCCTGGCGGGCGGAGGCGTTCCGAGCGTCCATGCAGCCGAGAACAATACGATCCGGTTGGCCCTGATCGGCTGCGGGGCGCGCGGCTCCGGCGCCGTGGCCAATGCCCTGATCGTCAACCAAGGGCCGCTCCAACTGGTTGCGATGGCCGACGTGTTTCCCGGCGTGATCGAGCACCGGCTCAAGTACCTGCGGGGCAGCATCGAGGCCAGTTGGGATCGGACCACGACCGATGGATTGGGTGCGAATATCGACGTTCCGCCGGAGCGCCGGTTCGTCGGCTTCGACGCCTATCGCCAGGCCATGGACTGTCTGGGGCCGGGCGATATCGCCATCCTGGCCACGCCGCCGGTCTTTCGCTGGGTGCATTTCGCCTACGCTATCCAAAAGGGGCTGAACGTCTTCATGGAGAAGCCGCTCACGTCCGACGGCCCCACGTCGCGCCGCATGTTGAAACAGGGAGAAGAGTCGATCGCCAAGAACCTCAAGGTGGGCGTCGGCCTGATGTCGCGCCACAGCCGCCCGATCCAAGAGCTGCATCAGCGGATCGGCGACGGGGAAATCGGCGACATCTTTCTGTTGCGCGCGTACCGTCTCATCGGGCCGCTGGCGACGGCGTTCTCGCATCGTTGGCCGGGCACGCCCAGTGAACTGCTCTGGCAGATCCAGCGTTTTCACAGCTTCATCTGGGCCAGCGGCGG
>JAMOAF010001052.1 GCA_023621895.1 Planctomycetota bacterium | reverse complement strand
ACTACAGACTCCAGAAATTCGTGTGATTCGTGTGATGCGTGGTTCAGTCTTTCCCGCCGCCAAGCGGCGCCTCGAACGTCATCGGGCCGTTGCTTCGTCGAGCCGGCGTGCGACATCTGATTCCACGTTCGTCGCCGATTCGTTGGCCTGGTTCGCTTTCAAGGCGATGCTGTTTGAGATCATCGCAAATTGGAGGCGGGCTTCCGGATTGACCTTCGTCAAACGCTTGGCCAATCGCAGCATGCCCTCCGGGTCAACTTCGGCGGTCTTCGAAAGGCTTCCGACAAAGGCCAGCGTCTGCGTGTAATTCACGTCGGCCACCTTGCCCACCAGCGGCTGCAACGTCTTGGTGACCCACTCGACTGCCTGGTGGTCGACCTGCATGAACGCGTCGAGGCGGCTGGTGATGTAATAGCGGCCATCGGGTTCTCGAGCGTAGCCGGTCTTGAGCACGACCAAGGTGCGGCCGGTCACCGGTTTAGCCATTATCGGGCCTTCGTAGCAGCCCTCGCTGAAGATCACGTGGGTGTCGGCGCTCTGGTAAAGATAGGTTACCGAGCCGGCGGTGCCCGCGTTGTCGGCAACATCAAACGTGAAAGGCCCTGTCTGTTGCATGTCAAGCTTGCTCAGCTTGAGCACGTCCCAAATGTTGACGACGACATCGGGGCGGCGGACCAGAAACAGATACAAATCCGGATCGCACGGGATCACCCGAACCGGCATCCGCCGAAACAGAGCGATGTTGGCCAGCACGGCATCGACTTTCTGGAGCGCCTCCTGGCTCATCTTGTCGCGCGGAATCCCGGCGATTGCGCTGGCTCGCGATTCGGCGTCCGTTTGTGGGCCGTAAGGGTCCAAATTTCGCAGCAAGGGCAATGGTCCCGCGGCCGACAGGGTCCCGGAGAGCAATCCAAAAAGCGCAACGCAGATTGCGACCCGAAAACACAACAAGGCAGACGCGAGCGACGCGATTGGCGGGCGATCTCCTCGGAGGGAGATGCAGCAGTTGCAGAACGTTCTCATGGTCCCTCTCAGAGATGGCTATTAGGCGATCTTGGACTCAGTTCCCGTGGTGGGCCATCGTTTAGGATTATTCGGCTCGTATCGCCTGTGCAGGTCAGAGAAAATCTGCGGCCCCCTTCGGGTGTGAGAATGGGGAGTATGCGGCAAATACACGCCCTCCCGATGGGCGACCTGGTATCGGATTGCCCTTGTGGATGAGCGATCGATTTCCGACAATTCCGCCCGCCGTTGGCCCGGGGCCAGAGAATCGATCACCGAGTTGGGGCCGCGACGGCACGGCGCACGAATTTCACTTGAAAACCGATGAGAGAACGCCAACCACGCGATCTTGCAGTATTGACGCACGTTGCAACGATCGGCCCGCCGCCGCCCGCCGACTGGGGCTGGTTCTGGAGATTATCGCGAATCCTCCTGGTCACCGGCGGGCTCTTGGCGGTTTTTTTCTTGTCGCGGCACTGGGTTCCCCAATTGCTTGCCGAACATTGGCGTCAAAGCCTGCGGACTGCCGGGGATGAGCGGGCGGAAATGCTGGTTGCCTCCGCGGCGCGACTGGGCCGGCCTGGACTGCCCGTGCTGCTCGATGCCCTGGGGTCACCCCGAGAGCGTGTCTCGCGGGCTGGGGCGGAATGGCTTCACCGGCAGTTGCGGTCTTGGGAAAACGTGCCCAACCGCCAGGGGCAACGAAATGTCGAAGCCCTGGCCAAAGCCCTGGCCGACGAGGTCGACTCGTTTCATCCAGCCGCGCGTCTCGACGCGGCGCGCGTCGCAAGACGGATTCTCGGCTGGCGTCTCGATCCCCAGATCGTCGACCGCGGACAGGTGACCCGCTCGTGCGACAAGGTTCTCCGGGCAGCCAGTCTTTCACTACCCGCGGAAACGGCACTTGCCGCGGGCTCGGCCGGCGTTCGGGCGGAGGAGGGCTGGCCGCCGCGGCGGGATTCTCAACAGCCGTTACCCCGGGAGGATGAGACTCGCCTGAGGTTCCCCCAACTGCCGCAGCCAAGTCCCGCCAATCCGCGGATCGCCGCTCGCGCCGATCCGGCGACCCCCGTTGACTCCGGGCTCTTGTCCGGCGATCCGGCGGATCGTGCCCGTGTCTGGACGATGCGGGGCACGTCGCTTGACCAGGACCGATCCGCTCCGTTGGAATCCGACACCGCCGGCGGCGCGGTCGGCTTGGACACCGAAGCGGCAACGTTGGACTCCGCATCGGCCGGCCAGATCGCCAGCTTAAGCACGGACGAGTGTTTTCGGCGTTTGCACAGCGCCAACAGCGGGGAGGCGATTCAGGCGGAGGCAGAACTCCGGCGCCGCGGTGTCAACGCCCGGGAGTTGTCGATCGCTCGGCGCGTTTTTCATCCCGACCCGCTCGTCCGCCTCCAGTTGGTGCGCCAACTGCCCGAGACCCTCGGAATCAACACGGTCGGATGGCTGCTGAAAATGACCGACGACGAGTCGGCGGAGGTTCGCCTGTCGGCGATCACGCTGCTGGCCACCTGCACCGACCCGCGGATTCTGGCCGAGGTGGAAGCGGTCGCCAGGAACGACTCCGACGAGCGAATTCGCCGGCAAGCCGAAATGCTGGCCCGGCGCCGCGACGACCGCCGCCGCTGAGTGCGTCCGCGGTCGGGGGTCGGGGTCGGGATCAACTCTTGCGGAAGCCTGCCACGCGCCTGGAGCAGGTTTCGGTCCCGGACCTGACGGTCAGTTACGAGAAGGCCACCGTCGACTGGATTCCACCGCGGTGTTCATGGATGCCCTGACTCGGCAGGTGATCGAGTGCCTGACGCGTTGCGGCGTGCCGCAGCCGGTCGCGGTCGTCCGGCAGGCCGTTGGCGATCTCCTGCTGCGTGGAGGGGTGTTTCGACTATGCGAAGTGGAAAGGCCTGGCGATGGCTCGCGTTCAGGTCGGCCTGGCCATCGTCATGATCAACACGCTCAAGCGGGTACAAAATCATCCACAATCAGCTTGAACCGATGACCCTGACACCTGCCGCCTGAAGCCACGACTTTTGCCCCAGTGACCGCCCGCCTGACGGTCCAGGGTTTCGCCGGGCTTCCTCAAGAGTTGACCCCGTGCCCCCGTGCCCGATCAATCCCCGCGGAGCCGGCCGGGCTGTCCGCAAGTCGTTATTCCTCAAGACGATCAAGCTCTTGCTCGATCTGATTCCCCAACGGCAGACTGCTCGCCTCGCTTCCCGACTCGCCAGGCAAGGGGCGGAATGACGTTCCGGTACGCGCCGCTGAGTCCCGCTTCTGACTTCCACAGCGCACTTCTGGTTCCCAAGCGGATTTCTGGTTCCCAAGCGGATTTCTGGTTCCCAAGCTCCAGCTTTTCTGGTTCCCAAGCTCCAGCTTGGGAACCTCCGCAGCCGCTCGCCCCGCCGCCACCCGGCGATCGCCGTACGGCCTGCCCCGCGTTTGGCCCGCGATGCCACTCCGCACCTTCTTCAGCCAGGGCGTCGAGAGGAATTGCAGAGGAGAATCCCGCCGGTAAGGCGAGAGACGGGCCACGGATGGAACACGGATCAAACACGGAAAGAAGGCGGAACGGCCCGCTCGAATCCCCGTCCGCATCGCGCTGGTTTTTCCGTGTTCGCTCCGTGTTCCATCCGTGGCCTAACTATCTCCCTCCCTGGCGAGTGCGTCTAAGCTGGCGTGTGTAAGTCATTGGTTAGTAGCATGTTATATTTAAACTGCTATTATTTACAACACAAGTGTCACACCCTCCAAAAGCGTTATTGCCAAGCGTTTCGCTGTAACAGATAATGCCCGGTAGTCCG
>JAMOAF010000555.1 GCA_023621895.1 Planctomycetota bacterium | reverse complement strand
GAAATTGTCCAGGCCGAGGTCGTTGGCCGCGAACCGATCATCTGGAACGGCAAGGCCGAGAATGTCTGGCTCGTGGTCTTCCGGGGCGATCCGGGCGCCGAGGTCGGCAATGCCGGCAAGGAGCGGACGCGGCTCTGGGTCCGCAACGACGGAGTCGTCCTCCAGCAGGAGGTCAGCATTTTTACATCCACGATGACCTTTGTCCGAATGACGCTCGAGCAAGAGATGAAACTCGATGAGCGATTGGATCGCGACAGGCAATTCGAGGCGATGCTCGGCGGGCGGGTGGCCGCCTCGGCGTCGCTCCGGTCGGAAACGGGGAGCGATCACTTGCCGCGCCGCCCCGCGGCAAATCCATAGGATGCGGCGATGTAATGATTGAATTTCACCGGGTAACGCGAAAATACGGCCCTAAGACGGCGGTCTCCGAACTGGACCTGGCGGTCTCCGCGGGCGAGTTGTTCGCCTTTCTCGGCCCCAACGGTGCGGGCAAGACGACGACCATCAAGATGCTCTGCTGCCTGCTCCGCCCGACGGAAGGAACGATCACGGTCTGCGGCTACGACACCGTCCGCAGTCCCCGCGAAGCCGCGCGCAACGTGGGTTACGTCCCCGACGAGCCGCACCTGTACGACAAGCTCTCCGGCCGGGAGTTCCTCGAATTCGTCGCCCGCATGCACGGTCTCGGATCAGCCGAGGCGGAAGATCGCATCGAGCGGGAATCCGACCGGTTCGAGATGCGCGATTTCCTCTGCGAGTTGACGGAGACGTATTCCCACGGAATGAGGCAGCGGCTGGTTTTTGCCGCCGCCCTGGTCCATGATCCGGCGGTGCTGGTGGTCGACGAACCGATGGTCGGGCTCGATCCGAAGAGCGTGCGGATGGTGAAGGACCTGTTTCGCGCGGCCACGCGGCGGGGCACGACGATCTTCATGTCGACCCACACGCTCAGCGTGGCGGAGGAGTTGGCGGACCGGATCGCGATCATCGACGCCGGCCGGCTGCGGTTTCTGGGAGCGATCGAGGATCTCGGCCGGCAAACCGCTGGCGACCACGCGTCGCTCGAGCATCTGTTTCTGGAATTGACCAATGGCAACGGGCGGCCGCCAGGAAATCAAGCGGCTCGAAGTGAATCGGATGGTTGCGCAAGAGCCGACGACAATCGCCGCCGTTGACCGGGCCGCGCGGCCGGACGTGGTCGGAGCGGAGGGACTGGTCAGCGTTTCCGACGAGGGGGCCGCCTTCCGCTGGCTGCGGTGGCGGATCGCGCGGACGCTGGTCCGGCAGACGTTCCTCCGCGCACGGTTGCGCCTGGTGATGGTGATTCTCCTCAGCGGAACGCTCTGGGCGATGCTCTATTGGCTGTTTGCCGAGGGATTCGCCTTCTTTCAATCGGCGATCCACACCCACCAATTGCTCGATGGGGCGGTGCGGGCGGTTTTCGGGATGTTCTTTCTCGCGCTGATGGTGATGCTTGTCTTCTCATCGTCGGTGATCCTCTACAGCACGCTGTTCCGCGGTCCCGACATCGCCTGGCTGTTCAGCCTGCCGGCCCGGGCGGAACGCGTCTTTCTGCACAAGTTCCAGGAGGCCGTGCTGCTGAGCAGTTGGGCGTTCTTGCTCCTGGCCAGCCCGATGCTGCTGGCCTACGGCGCCGTCGGATCGGTGCCCTGGTACTACTACGCCATGCTCGCGCCCGCCCTGCTGGCTTTCACCTACATCCCGGCCGCCGCCGGCGCGATCCTCTGCCTGGTGATCGTCCGCTGGCTGCCCCGGGGCCGGTTCCTCCTGCTCGCACTTGTCGCCGTCGCCGTCCTGGTCTTGGCGGCTGCCTACGCCGCGTCGCTTGTCACCGAAACGACCGCCGACTTCTTCACGCCGATCTGGATACAAGAGATGCTCGGGCGGCTCCGCGTCACCGAGAATCGCTGGCTGCCGAGCTGGTGGCTGACGACGGCCCTGCTCACCGCGGCGCGGGCCGAGGCGGCCGAAAGCGTGATGTTTCTCGTCCTGCTCGTCTCCAACGCCCTGTTCGGAAGGCAACTGGCACTCGGGGTCGCCACGAGGGTCTACCGGGCCGCGTACAGCCGGTTGCACACGCAGCGGGCCGTCAGAAGGCGCGCCGGCGCGGCCTGGGTCGATCGCCTCGCCGCCGCGCTGACGCCAATGCTCACGCCCCAGATGCGGCTGTTGGTCATCAAGGACCTGCGGCTCTTCCGCCGCGATCCGCTCCAGTGGTCGCAGTTCTGCATCTTTTTCGGCTTGCTCGCGCTCTACTTCATCAGCGTGCGGCGATTCAGCTACGATTCCTACCACGTCGTCTGGGTCCACATGATCAGTTGCCTGAACGTTTACGTCGTCGGCCTGCTGCTGGCAACCTTCACGACGCGGTTCATTTTCCCGATGATCAGTCTCGAAGGCCGGCGGTTCTGGATTCTCGGCTTGCTGCCGGTCCGCCGCGAGACGATCCTCTGGAGCAAGTTCTTCTTCGCCGTGGGAGGGTCGCTCGTCCCCTGCTCGCTGCTGGTGCTGCTCAGCGACGTGATGCTCCGGGTCGATGCGCTCGTGGCCCTCAGCCACCAGGTCACGTGCCTCGTGCTCTGCACGGGCCTGGCAGGAATCGCCGTTGGCCTGGGAGCCAAGATGCCGAGCCTCCGCGAGACGTCGCCTTCGCGAATCGCCGCGGGGTTTGGGGGCACGCTGAACCTCGTGATCAGCACGCTCTACATCGTCGCCGTCGTGCTGATGACCGCCCTGCCGACCCACTTCTATTTCGCCTCGCTCCATTCCGAGGCGGCTGACCTGGTCGTCACTCGGCTGAACCTCGCCCCCTGGCTCCTCTGGTGGCTCACGCTGGGCACCGCCGGGAGCCTGCTGGCCGGCGCGGCAGCCACCGTTCTCCCCCTCTGGGTCGGGTTGCGGGCGTTTCGGCGAATCGAATTCTAACCCCCCCCCACGGTTTGCCGGCAAAATGGGCGCTTTTGGTGCGACCCGCCCACCCTCCACCCCTGCCTCCAACCGAGCCAGACCACCCTTGGAGTGGATGGTTTTGCTCCAAGACGCGGAACTTTCTGTACCGGCCGGGGTTAGCAAATTATGATAGGAAACCGGGGGAGAGGTGCACGCAAGGAGCATCCTTGCCGAAGGCCGGCGCGGCGCGGCCGCTGTCTGGGCAGTTCATGACGCGGCAGCAAGCTCGCCGCTCGGCGAAAATGCCGGAATCTTTCGCGATGATAACCAAGTGATTCGCTCGACCTGAGTTGGAGGGACTGGCGTGAAGCCGAGGAAATCTCCGTATGCGCTGGATCGCCTGTGGCTTGCCGCCGCGCGTCGGGCGACTGTCTGGACCGCAGTTCTCGCCATCGGATGCGGCCTGGCGCCTTGGGCACTCTTCGCCGCGGATGCCCCGCAGCCTGCCGCGCCGGCGCCGCTAGAGGGGGCCACGGCCGCATCGCCCGGCGGTTCTCCGCCGGCGGCGAATTCACCAGACAATGTGGCGGATACGCCGGTTGTCAAGCAAGAGTCGTCGACCGCAACCGTCGCCAGCGCGCCCGAGACGGCGCCGGCCGGCCAGGATTCCGCACAAGCCTCGCAGCTCGCGCAGCCCGCGCAGCCAGCGCAGCCATCGCAGACCGCGACTGCTCCGGCCGCACCCGCCGCCACGTCGCAAGCCCTCCCTTCAGAAAAGCCCCCGGCAGATGGCGGGGCGCCTGCCCCACTGGCAGCACCCGAGGCTAAGGAGCCCCTCCCCGCGGTAACGCCGCCCGCTGCCGCTCCGGCCGCCCCCCCCGCACCGGAGTCTGCTGCCGCGGCCCAA
>JAMOAF010000034.1 GCA_023621895.1 Planctomycetota bacterium | reverse complement strand
TTGTCGGTATTGTGATGCAGATGGGTGAATAGTGCGTGCATCAATGCCTTTTCAATCCTGTTCATTCCCTTGTCTCCTGGAGAGCATGCGGTTCATTCTTCACCCGGACCGTCTCGGTTCTCGCGCGACCTTGGCGGGCAAACCTAATCCATAGCCGGGCGCCTCCGTTGCGTCAAGGACTTCGGCAAAAGAGCCGTGCAAACTGGCAGCGGATTTGCCCGACCTGCTCGCCAGCTAGGCAACCAGGGCGATCAGGGCCGTGGCCACCATCATCGCCCCCAAGGCCGATTTGGCCGCGGTTCCCAATAGCCGCCCCCAGAAGGCCGCTTCGCCGACCTTCAGACTCTTATCCAGTTGCCGTCCTTTCCACCGCTCCCCCAGCACGGCCCCCGCGAATGCCCCGGCGCCGGCCAGCAGCACGGCGCCCAGCAGCGGGCCGACGACCGGAATCGGCAGACCGACAAATAGCCCGACGACAGCGCCGGCGAGCGACCCCGCCATCGCCAGCACCGCGCTGCGGCGGCTCCCGCCCGCCTTCGTCGCCCCCAAGGCCCCGGCCAGAAACTCGCACAATTCTCCCAGCAAGGCCAGCACCGAGAGGATAACGACCGTCGCCCAACCGATCGCGGCCGGCGAGCCGCTGGGCACGAGAAGCACGTAGCCGACTGCCGCGGCAATCATCAGCCAGTTGCCGGGCATTCCCAGCAGGGTCAGCACCCAGCACGCGGCCAGCACGATCAGTAGAATCGCAGCCCAGACAATACTCATACTCATAGTCTATCCTCCGGCCTCGGTGTGAAAAGACCCATGGTACTCCAGCCACGGGGCAGGGCAGGGCGGGGCGGCGCAGGGCAGGGCAGGGCAGGGGGGCGCGCAGGGCAGGGCAGGGGGCGGCGCCGGGGCGAATGCCCCTCACGGGGCGCGGGGCCGCTGGCCGCTTGGGCGGCCGCTTGGGCGGCCGGCGAATTGTCCGTGGCGGGTCTCGGCGCGGATCGGGCAATCGGCGGGCGGCTGATTCCTGCCGCCGGCGGATTGGCTTGACTCCGCCGGGGCGTCTCTCTAGACTCACGGCAGCGCTGGCCAGCTTGAGTCCGGCGCGGCCGGGACCTTGAACTGTCACCAAAGTTACCTTGATCAATTCGGAGGCGCCTAGGATGAGTTCTTCAGATCACAATCCCCGCGGGTCCGCTCGTCGGGAGTTCCTCTGGCAGTGTTCGGCCGCGGTGGCATCCGGGCTCGCCGTGGGCGCGACGGCCGCTTCGGCTGGGGACCAACCGGCCGCGGGCGAGTTGCCAACCATTCAATTAGGCAAGCACCGCGTGAGCCGAATGGTCGCCGGCTGGAATCCGATCGGCGGCCACTCGTACCTGGGTCACCACATGAATCAGCACATGCTGGAGTACTATACGCCCGAGCGGACCGTCGAGTTCCTCCAGCGCTGCGAGCAGCAGGGGGTCAACACCCACCAGTATTCGCCTTCGGACAAATCGACCGAGGTCTTGCGCGCGATGCGGGAGCAAGGGTCGAAGATGCAGTTTCTCTGCCTCAGCTCGGGCAGGGCTCAAGTCAAGGCCACGATCGACGCCACCGCGCCGTTCGCGATTGCCCACCACGGCGGCGCGACCGACACGATGTTCGCGGCGGGCAAGAGCGGCGAGGTCCACGACTTCGTCAAGGAGGTTCATGACCGGGGCCTGCTGGCGGGCGTGTCGGCCCACAATCCCGACTGCATCAAGCGCGTCGCCGACGAAGGCTGGGAAGTGGATTTCTTCATGACCTGTTTCTACTTCCTCACCCGGATGAGCGTGCCCGAAGCGCGCGCAAAAGCTCAGCCGGACCCGACCTTGCCGGTCGGCAGCTACGCGTTCTACCGCGATGATCCGATGGCCATGACCGAGGTCGTACGCCAGGTCAAGAAGCCGTGCTTCGGCTTCAAGATTCTCGGCTCCGGGCGCAAGTGCGGGAGCCAGCAGTCGGTCCGCCAGGCGTTCCAGTTCGCCTTCGAGCGGATCAAGCCGACCGACGGCGTGATTGTGGGCATGTATCCCCGTTTCTTCGACGAGATTCGCGCCAACGCCGAGTACGTGCGCGAGTTCAGCAAGAAGACGTCCTAAAACCGCGCGGCTGACAACCCTTCCGCCAGCGCCGCCTCCGGCATCGCCGGCGGAATGGACCTTGCGCAAATGCCGCGCTAACTTGAGGAGATTCAACGATGACTGTTTCGCGTCGCGTTTTTCTTGGCCGGGCTGGGGCGACCGTGGCAACGATGCTGGCAATGCCCCGGGTGGTGAAGGCCGAGCCGATCCGGCTGTTCAACGGCAAAGACCTCGACGGATGGTATTGCTACACCCCCCAGGCTAAGTACGAAAACCCTGGGATATTCACCGTCGTCGACCGTATGTTGCGCGTCGCCGGCGGCAGCGGGGAAACGGCCTATTACGGCGGCCTGATCACCAAGCAGAGCTTCAGCAACTATAAACTCTCCTTCGACTACAAGTGGGGCGAGCCGACCTACGGATCGCGCAAGGGCAAGGCGCGCGACAGCGGCGTCCTGCTGCACTGCGTCGGCCCCAACGAGCCCGGCCCGTGGATGACCAGCTACGAGTTTCAGGTGATCGAAGGCGGCACCGGCGACCTGCTCATTGTGCCCGCCAACGGCAGCGTGGATGACGCCGGCAAGCCGGTGGTCCTCCAGCTCAGCGCCGAAATTGTCAAACAGGGCAAGGCGACAATCTGGCGCGAGGGGGGCGAAACGGCCGTCTTGCGAGGCGGCCGCGTCAACTGGTACGGCCGCGACCCGGATTGGCGGGACACCGCCGGTTTCCGCGGCCGGGAGGACGTGGAGAGCAAGTTCGGCGAGTGGACGCACTGCGAGGCGATTTGCAGGGGCGATACGCTGGAATATCGCGTCAACGGCAAATTGGTGAACAAGGCTTTCGGCCTATCGATCACTCGCGGGAAGTTGCTCTTCCAAACGGAAGGCGCCGAAGTCTGGTATCGCGACATCCTCCTGACCCCGCTCGCCGGGTGACTTCCCGTCCCCCTCGTGGCCGGTCCGCTCGCCGCCGCCGGCCACGTGGGTGGTTCTACCTGGGGTAGTGAAGAGTTCGCCCGTCAGTCGTCCGTTGCGTTTCCCGGTTCTGTTCCGAAGAAGAGCTACGTGCCGTGCGTTGCCGCGCACCTTTCAGGATCGAATTGGAGATGCAGCACCGGCCGCTCACCAGCGGGCAGCCGCCTCCACCATCCGGCCAAACGCCCCCATCCGGCTTCGTCCGGATGGAGCGCAAGGTTGGCAGCTAACACGCGCCGGCCAGCGACAAGCCCAAACGCCCCCAATCCGGCTCGTCCGGATGGAGCGCAAGGTTGACGGCTAGCGCCGCCCTCTGCCGTGGCATCTTTCCCGCCCCCATCCGGCTCGTCCGGATGGAGCGAAAGGTTGATAGCTAACACGGGCCGGTCAGCGACCAGCCCCATCGCCCCCATCCGGCTCGTCCGGACAAAAAACCAGATTTAGGGGTCAGTCATATTTACTTAATAGCACTTAATATTTAAAATCGAGTTTCGCCGCGGCATCGGAGGCGGAGATATTTTCCTAATCGGCATCGCCATTCAGGGAGCGCAACTCATGGCACTCAAACCTTGGTACGAGCCGAGCGCCCAGCATCCCGCATATCACCTACGCTACTCGTGGAGTGCCTGGCCCTCCGCCGCATGGTGCGGAGCTGCTCACGAGCCGATTCTGACTGCACTTACGCCGCTTTGGGAACAAGATGGCTTGAGATTGCTCGCCAGCGCATGGTCTTCCGAGAGAATACAACTCACGTTCAGCGCCAGGCCG
>JAMOAF010001082.1 GCA_023621895.1 Planctomycetota bacterium | reverse complement strand
CCTCCGTCTGCAAATCGGCGCCGCACTCGCCCGAGCGCTAGCCAGAATCGACCCCGTCGCCATGGACCCTCTCGCCGGCGCGGTGAACCGCAAGTTTACCGGGTTCAAACGCGGTTCGTCAATCAGCTGTCAGCGATCAGCTTTCAGCCGTCGGCCGTCAGGTTTTCGCTTTCCGCAGGAGGGCAACGCGTCTGCTACGACTCGTGCGTGACGGCTGAGAAGTACTTGCTGATTGCTGACGGCTGACGGCTGACAGCTACTTACTCATCACGGCGATCACGACGTTGGCGTTCAGATTCGGCGCTTCGTCCACGCGGCAGTCGGCGTGCGTGTCGAGAGCGACGATTTGGTGGATGGCGATTCCCTTTTCGCCGCAGAACTCCTCGAAGTCGGCGAGCGAGAGGAATCGCACGTTCGGCGTGTTGTACCACCGGTGGCCTTCCTCGGCGCCGATTTGCGGCGCGCGGCCTCTGTTCAGCCGGTTGCGGTGGTCGCGATAGGCCATGTTGGGGAAACTGACGATCAAGCGCGAGCCGATCCGCAGCATCTCCCCGATCACCCGCTCCACGTCGGTCACCGTTTGCAGCGTCTGGGAGAGGACGACGATGTCGAACTGGCCGTCTTGAAAAGCCGCCAGTCCCTGGTTGAGGTCAGCCTGGACGATGTCGAGCCCGCGCCGCAGGCCATGGACGACCGACTGCTCGTTCCACTCGATGCCCACCAGCCGCCGGTGCCCGCGCGAGGCGAGCCGCGCCAGCAGCCTGCCCGTCCCGCAACCCAGATCGAGCACGCTGGCGCCCGGCGGTATCAATTCCATGATTTTGTCGTAGTCGAGGCGATGGCGGCTGTGAAAAATGCTCGTCGGGCTGTGGGCAGCCGTCTCCGCGTCCGCCGGCCTTGCCGCCGGCACGGTGTAGATCGGGCGTCCGCCGAGATTGGCCAGAAACGCCCGGATCAACTCGCCGTAGACGGGCAGTTCATCCGGCAGCAGGAAGGCGTCGTGGCCGCAACGGCTCTGGATGTTGCAGTAGCTGACCGGCTGACCGGCGGCAACCAGCGCGTCGACGATCTCCTGCGACTGGAACGGCGGGAACAGCCAGTCGCTCGTGAAACTCATCAGCAGCCAGCGGCAGCGGGCGGCGCGGATCGCCGCGGCGAGTTTTTCCGGGGTATACCCCAGATCGAACAGGTCCATCGCCATCGAAAGCGCCAGGTAGCTGTTGGCGTCGAAACGCTCGCCGAAGCGGTCTCCCTGGTGCGCCAGGTACGAGCCGACGGAGAACTTGGTCTCGAATTCGGACCGGACGAGCCGCGGCTTGAATCGCTGGGCGTCGAATTTCTCCATCATGCCTTCGCGGGAGAGGTAGGTGATATGTCCCAGCATTCGCGCAATCGCCAGGCCCACCAGCGGCGCCCGGCCGGTCCCGTAATACTGCCCTGCTTGAAAATCCGGATCGCGGAGGATCGCGTTGCGGCCGACGACGTCGAAGGCCAGCGCCTGGCTCGTCAAACAGGCCGAGGTGGCGATCGGAACGGCGCCGGCCAGCCGGTCGGGGTGGCGCGTCGCCCAGTGGAGGACCATGTGGCCGCCGAGCGAGCCGCCGACCACCGCCAGTAACCGGTCGATGCCCAAGTGATCGACCAGGCGCCGCTGGACTTCGACGATGTCGCCGACGGTGATCACGGGGAAATCGGCGCCGTAGGGTTTGCCCGTTTGCGGATTCAGGCTATTCGGCCCCGTCGTGCCGCGGCAGCCGCCCAGGACATTCGGGCAGATGACGAAATAGCGGTCCGTGTCGATCGGTCCCGCCGGCCCCACGACGATGTCCCACCAGCCGGAATCGTCGTCCGCCTGGTGGCGCGCCACGTGCGAATCGCCCGACAGAGCGTGGCAGATCAGCACGGCGTTCGTCTTCTCGGCATTCAGCCGGCCGTAGGTTTCGTAGGTTACGCTGATCTGGGGCAGGCGGCCCCCGCGCTCCAGCAAGAGCGGCTCGTCGAAGACCGCCTGGCGCGCGAATTTCAGCGGCCGGGCGTGCCGGTTGCTGTCGCTGCTTTCAAACGGGGCAATCGCCATCAACCGCTCACTTCTGCGACGCTTCGAGAGCCTGCTGGAGGTCGGCCTTGATGTCGTCGACGTCTTCCAGGCCGACGCTCACGCGGATGTAGTCCGGCGTGATCCCCGCCGACCGCAGCTCCGCCTCGGTCTGCTGGCTGTGCGTCGTCGACGCCGGATGGATAACGAGCGTCTTGGCGTCGCCGATGTTGGCCAGGTGCGAAGCCAGCCGGCAGGCCTCGATGAACTTACGGCCGGCCTCGGCGCCCCCCTTGATGCCGAACCCGAGAATCCCGCCGACTCCCTTGGGGAGATACTTTTTGGCCAGTTCATGGCCGGGGTGCGAGGGGAGGCCGGGGTAGTTGATCCAGGTGACCAGCGGGTGGGCTTCGAGCCACTCGGCGACGGCCAGCCCGTTTTCGCAGTGCCTGGGCATCCGCAAGTGGAGCGTTTCGAGGCCTTGCAGAAAGAGAAACGAATTGAACGGGCTCAACGCCCCGCCCAGGTCGCGGAGCCAGTGCGTCCGGCAGGTAATGATGTAGCAGAGCTCGCCGACCGCCTCGTGGAAAACCGTTCCATGATACGACGGGTCGGGCTGGGTGAACTGGGGCCATTTTTCCGGCTCGCGCGCCCAGTCGAACTTGCCGCTGTCGACAATCACGCCGCCGATGCTTGTGCCATGCCCGCCGATGAACTTCGTCGCGCTGTAGACGGCGATATCGATGCCGTGCTCGAAGGGCCGGAAGAGGATCGGCGTCAGGACCGTGTTGTCGCAGACCAGCGGCAGGCCACGGTCGTGGGCCACCTCGGCGATCGCCCGGTAGTCGAGCACGTCGTTCTTCGGGTTGGCGATCGACTCGATGTAGACGGCCCTCGTCGTGGGTTGAATCGCTTCGGCGATCTTCCTTGGATCGGTCGCATCGACGAAGGACACGTCGATTCCCAGCCGTTTGAACGTTTGGCCGAGGAGCGTGATCGTGCCGCCGTAGAGCGCCGCGGCGGAGACGATGTGCTGGCCGCTGTGGACCAGGTTCCAAAGCGCCACGGCGATCGCCTGCTGGCCGCTGGCCACCCCCAAGGCGCCGACTCCCCCTTCCAGGGCGGCCATCCGCTGTTCGAACACGTCGGTCGTGGGATTCATCAGCCGCGTGTAGATCCAGCCCATCTCCTTCAGGGCAAACAAGTTGGCCGCATGCTCCGTGCTTTGGAAGCAGTAGCTGGTCGTCTGGTGGATGGGCGTTGCCCGGGAGCCGGTGTTCGGGTCGGGCTTCTGCCCGGCGTGCAGCGCCAGGGTTCCCAGGCCGGAGAAGGGGGGCTGATGAGGGTCCATGGAGAGATTCCTTTGCGTGTTGCGCGGAGATTTTATTGTGATTCGGGTGGACTAGCGCGCCTCTGGCGGCAAGCCCGCCTGTTTAAGGGGCGGGAGAATTCGATTTGCCCGGCAGGTGGGACCTATCGCCTCGGGGCCGGGCGCCAGCCGGTCCGCCCTGCGAGTGGGCAAAACGGTGAATTCTAGCGCTAGGGCCGGCATGTGACAATGATTCGCGGAGGGAGCGCGGCCGCGCTGGGTCAGGAGAGAGAATGCTCACGCAAAGGCGCAAAGGCGCAAGAAGGAAGGGTGAAGAGCGGGGAGAGGGGCGGGTGGCCAGCGAACGAGAATGTGGGCGGAGCCGCGATTGGGGCCGAGCGGCCATGGGGGTCGCAGCGAGCTCTTGGTTCCCCACCCAGTCCGATTGGGGGGGCGCAAGGGAATTTCTGGGTGGCCCCTTTTGTGTTTGCTCTGGCTGTCA
>JAMOAF010000132.1 GCA_023621895.1 Planctomycetota bacterium | reverse complement strand
ATCGACGGGTTGAAGAAACACATGGAAAACGGAGTCAACGGGATGGGCAGTCCCTCATCTACCCAAGACGTATTCGATGTGCGGAAGATCCGCCGATTGATCGAGTTGATGAACGATCACAATCTCCAGGAGATGGACCTCCGGCAGGGCGACATGCGGATTCAGCTCCGCCGGGCGTGCGAGCCGGTCGCCGGCGGCCTGCCGCTGGTGCAGCCCGTCGCGGCCCCCGCCATCCCGGCCATCGCGGCGTCGTCGGCGGCTCCGCCGGCCGCGGCTGATGCCGTGGAGGACCCCAACACGACGATCATCAAGAGCCCGATGGTCGGCACGTTTTACGCCGCCCCCGACCCGGACTCGGCCCCTTACGTGAAGGTGGGCGACCCGATCGGCCAGGAGACCGTAATCTGTATTGTCGAGGCCATGAAGGTCTTCAACGAGATCCAGGCGGAAGTCGCCGGCACGATCACCGCCGTGCTGGCGGAGAACGGAGAACCTGTCGAGTTCGGCCAACCGCTGTTCCGGGTCAAAACCGCATAATCGCATCGACGGATAAACGGACCGACATGTTCAAGCGAATCCTGGTTGCCAATCGCGGCGAGATTGCCCTGCGGATCATCCGCGCGTGCCGCGAGATGGGCATCGAGACCGTGGCCATCTTCAGCGAAGCCGATCGGGGCGCCGCCTATCTCGACCTGGCCGACGAAGCCTTCTGCATCGGCTCTGCCCGGGCGAGCGACAGTTACCTGAAGATCGATCGAGTGATCAGCGCGGCCGAAGTCGGCAACGTGCAGGCGATTCATCCGGGCTACGGCTTCCTCGCGGAAAACCCGCACTTCGCCGACGTCTGCCGGAGTTGCAAGATCGAGTTCATCGGCCCGAGCCACGAGGCGATGGCGCTGGTCGGCGACAAGAACGCCGCGCGCGGCCTGGCCCGGCAGATCGGCGTCCCGACGGTGCCGGGCAGCGACGGGCTGGTGGAGGACAAGCGGCAGGCGATGGCCATCGCCCGGCAGATCGGCTTTCCGGTGCTGATCAAGGCGGCGGCCGGCGGCGGCGGGCGGGGGATGCGGGTCGCCCTGACCGAGAAGGCGCTCGAGTCGGCCCTGGACCAGGCCCAGGCCGAAGCGGGCGCGGCGTTCGGCAACGCCGACATCTACCTGGAGAAATACGTCGAGCATCCGCGGCACGTCGAGGTTCAAGTGCTGGCCGACACCCACGGCAGCGCCGTCCATCTCTGGGAGCGCGACTGCACGATGCAGCGGAGGCACCAGAAGCTGATCGAGGAGAGCCCCGCCCCGGACCTCGACGATTCGGTCCGCGCGGCGATGTGCGCGGCCGCCGTCAAGCTCGTCAAGGCCGCCGAGTACACCAACGCCGGAACCGTGGAATTCATCGTCGACCGGCAAGGCCACTTCTACTTCATCGAAATGAACGCCCGCATCCAGGTGGAACACCCGGTCACCGAGCTGGTCACGGGAATCGACCTGATCAAGGCCCAGATTCGCATCGCGGCGGGCGCCCCCCTGCCCTTTGCCCAGGACGACATCACCTGCCGCGGCGCGGCGATCGAGTGCCGGATCAACGCGGAAGACACGACGAGGAATTTTCAGCCGTGCCCGGGCAGGATCGAGAAACTGATCGTGCCCGGCGGATTCGGCGTGCGATTCGACTCCCACGTCTACGCGGGCTACACGGTTTCGCCCCATTACGATTCGATGATCGGCAAGCTGATCGTCCACCAGCCGACTCGCGACGAGGCGATCGCCTGCATGTTGCGGGCCCTCTCCGAGTTGCACATCGAAGGCATCCACACGACGGTGCCGCTGCACAGGCAACTGCTCGCTCATTCGGCCTTCGCCGAAGCGCGGGTGGACACGACCTTCATCGAGCGCACCTCGATCGGCTGACCCGCCGCGCCCGGCGAGGCGCCGCGCGGCGCGCGGCGCGCGGCGCTTCCCACGAATTTCTGAAGGCATTCAATTTCCCTTGACTTAGATTGCGGAGTGAGAGCGATGGCAACGCCCCTTTCCAGCCCCAAGCGACCGGACACCGACCTGCGGCGCGTGGCGATCCTGTTTTCCGGCGGGCCGGCGCCCGCGGCGAACGCGGTGATCGTCAGCGCGGCCATGTGCTTCTCCCGCGCCGGCATCGAAGTGCTTGGCATGAAGAACGGCTACACGCACCTGATGGCGTACAAGCCCGGCGATGTCCTCAAGGAAGGCCAGGCGTATACCCTCCTCGATCACAAGGAGTTGGAAGGCAAGCGGACGGCCCAGGGGATCATGATCGGCACCGCCCGGGCGAACCCCGGCAAGCCGCTCAGGAAGCCCGAAGACTTGAACGATCCGGAAAAGACCAGCCAGCTCAAGACCGTCTACGACGCCCTGCGGTCGCTCGGCGTCGGCGCGTTGATTTCGATCGGGGGCGACGACACCTTGACCACGGCGGCGAAGTTCAAGCTGTTTCAAGACACGTTGCCCGGCGACCAGCCCCGAGTCCGCGTGGTCCACCTGCCCAAGACGATCGACAACGACTACCAGGGCATCGACTTCACGTTCGGCTACTTCACGGCGGTCGAAATGCTCGCCACGCAGACGCGCAACCTGCTGGCCGACTCCCAGGCCGCCGGCGCCTGGTTCATCTGCCAGTTGATGGGCCGGGCGGCCGCTTGGCTGACCTACGGCGCGGCGATCGGCGGGGAGGCGAGCCTGGCGATCGGCTTGGAGGACATCGACGAGTCGTGGTGGGGGGTCGAGCCGACGGTTGATCCGAGCACCGGCGAGACCGTCAAGGACGACTACGGCAAGGCCGTGATGCGGAAGATTTTCGACGTCGAGAAGCTCGTCAGCCGGATCACCGACACCGTCGTCGCCCGCCAGGCAGAAGGCAAGTCTTACGGCGTGGTCGTGATGGCCGAGGGCCTGGCCGAGTTCCTCCCCCTGGAGGAGATTCACAAGTGCCTCAGCGAGGACGAGTACCTGAACCTCAAACCCGACTCCTTCGGCCACTTCCCCGTCTCGCAACTGAAGTGCTCCGGCCGGATCGGGCGGCTGGTGGCGGCGGAATACAAGCGGCGGACGGGCAAGGACAAGAAGTTCAACGGCCTCCAGTTCGGCTACGAGGTCCGCTGCCACGCGCCGACGGCCTTCGACGTCGTGCTCGGCAGCCAGCTCGGCACCGGCGCCTACCGCGCTTTGGCGGAGAAGGGAATGGACGGCGTGATGGTCTCGGTCTCCGGCCAGCTCGCCCTCGTTTTCCCGCCGTTTGAGCAGCTCATCAACTACGAACGCCTCCGCGCGCACCCGAGGCCGATCCACCCCGACGAGGACTTCCACCAGCTTGCGCGCTACATGGAAACGTGGGTCGCGGAGTAGGCGACGATCGCGCGCCGGCAACCGCGGCTCGCCCGAAACCGCTCACGAGGCGGCCGGTAGGGTGGTCCGCAGCGAGCCGGCGCTTGGGAACGAGGGAACGCGGGTGGAGGTTCCCAAGCTGGAGCTTGGGAACCAGGAACGCGACGGGGCGAGCGCGGGGCAAGCCCACGCGGTTAGCAATTGCGAACCAACGCGACGGGGCGAGCGCGGGGCAAGCCCACGCGGTTAGCATTGCGGACCAACGCGACGGGGCGGGTGCGGGGCAAGCCCACGCGGCTAGCAATTGCGAACCAACGCGACGGGGCAAGCGCGGGGCAAGCCCACGCGGCTATCGTGTTGAATTGTCAAAGAGCGGATCGCGGCGGTCAGTCGAGGTTGATGGGGAGGCGGTTGCCGAGGCCGTCGTTGTGGGGGCCGGCGAGGAGCTCGGCGGCAAGGCGCAACGCCATTTCGAGGGCGTCGGGGCCGTCGTCG
>JAMOAF010000444.1 GCA_023621895.1 Planctomycetota bacterium | reverse complement strand
GCGACCAAGCCCAAACGGGTTGTTTTCTGCCTCCGCTGCAAGCACTCCGGCAAATCCGACTGCCGGCTTGTTGCTGAGTCCTTAATGCAAGCGTCATGCCAAAAGCGTCGAATCTCGAAAATTGTCGTGACCATCAAGCGGAGACGTTGCCCGAAAGCTTGACTTTTCAACGACTTCGGCGACAAAAAGAAGTTTTCAGGCTAACGCGTCTCCAAATCTTGGTCAGCCGTCACGAGCAGCGGCAGCAGAAGCAAGGTGTAACGTCTTGAGTTACACTTCCGCGGATACCCCCACCGCGGATGTTACACGTTCATTGTGATTCCAGAACGGTGGGAAGGACGCGTCGCGAAGGCGCCCGAGGCCCCTTGCGGCGCGTGGGATGCATCTTCAGGCACCGCGATTGGAGCACAGCCCGTGGAAACCCCTCGCGACCCGGTACAATCCCCTCGCACGAACACGTTTGCCCGCAAGAACGGTCGCACTTGGCCGCGACCGTGGCGAAGGTGCGGCAGTGCTACCACCCCATAGCAGCCCGAAGAACTTCGTAGAACCCGAATGCTAGCTCGCCGATGCGCGCGACCACGGCGACCACAACCACCGCGATCAAGAGGAGCATCAGGCCATACTCGACCATCGTGGCCCCCACTTCGCCCTTGCCGAAGCCCGTTAGGCACTGCCGTATTCGAGATATCAACATCGCAGAAGTCTCGTCATTGTCGGGGGGGATAATCCGGAGATCTCGCACGTTCTAGCGGTGTATTCTTCCACCTTTGCGCAGCAATCGCCGTGCCAGACTGGAGGGATATTCCGCCTATTTCCGGTTTTTCCGCTTTGGCTGCGTCAAAACCGCGGGAATTATGCAACCTGAGCGCCGGCAGCCTTCCCGCTCGATTGCCCGCCCCGCGTGATGCGTGCAGCAGGAAGTGTAACCTCTTACGTTACACCTCCTGTTACACCTCGTCGCCCTGGGGAGGTGAGAACGAAGGACGCTGACTGGTTGCAGGTTTTGTTCCCGTCCCGAGAAACCGCGCAAAAAACCGGTGTCAATCCTGCCAGGTCGATGGCCCAGGGCGCGCTGGTTCTCTTGTACAACGCCTTCGGCGTTGGGGTGACGCCGCGGCCGCCTACCCAGCCATGCGCTGCGCGACGCCGGGCTTTGCTGTAGAACGCCTTTGGCGTAAAGAAAAGCCCACGCCAAGAATCCGTCCCCAGGTCGGAACAAAACACGGCGGCGCTGCCCGCCCACGGTCAGTTCGGCAATGCTCCGGTCAAGCTTGCCGCTCTACGGCTTCCTGCATCGCGCTAGGGTCATCAGCGCGAAGGCCGTGCCGTATTGCTGGTGGTAGTCGTAGAAGGGAAAGTCCCACCAGGAGCCGTCCTTCTCCTGTAGCTTGAAGAGGATCGCGGCCAGGTGGTCTTGGTGAGGCGGCCGCATTTCTGGCTTGAGCTGCTCGACGCAGAGCGCGGCGTAGTAGTGGCCGTAGTAGAAAAAGTAGGCCGCCACCTGGAACCACGACTCGTGGGGGATCGGGCGTTTGCGGCCGATGTCGAGCCACAGGTTGCGCGCAAAAAGCCGATCGAGCCAGGTGGTCAGCACCTCGTCGGTCACCAGCTCGTCGCCCCAGAAGCGCATCGCCAGGTTGCAGGCCTGGGAGCGGCCCAGACTCCCGCCGGGGCGGTTGATCCCTTGGCGGGGCCGATATTTCAGATACTCGCCGTAGCAGTAGCTGAAGTCGGGATTCCGCTGCCGGCGGATCGATTCCACGGCCCGGTCGACAAGCCGCTTGGGGATCTCCACGCCGATCGCGGCGGCCTCGTGGAAGGCCACCAGCACGGTGGCGGAGACAAAGCTGATCGACGAGCCTCCCGGCTGCTTCGTGCCGTAGTCGAAGTCGTAGTAGCACCAGCCGCCGTCGACGCATTCGTAGCGGCCGAGCAGATCGATCTGGCTGTTGATCAGGGAGACGATCGCCGCCTGGCGCTGCCCATCGCCGGCCGCTCGCCCGTGCATCCGCACCAGGGCCTGGATCGAGTAGGCGTGGGCCCAGGAGTTGTAGATCGCATCGGGCGTGGCGCGGCGGACGCGGGGGAGGGATTCCATCAGCCACGCCTCGCCGCGCTCGAGCGCCGACATGGCCACCGGGTCCCGCGTGCCCGACTCGATCAGCGCGGAGATGCAGAGCGACGTGGTCGCAGCGCGGAAGGCTTGATGAGCGCCGGGCACCGGCGCGTAGATGTTCAAGCCCTTCGTGTTGTGGGCGGAGCCCCAAGAACCGTCGCTGTTCTGCCGCTTGACGAGGAAGGCGACTCCGCGGTCGATCGCCGCGTTGACCGCCGCGTTTTCAACCGGGGGGACCGGCTTGGGCTTGGGGCCTTCGATGGCCAGCGGGTAGGGGTAGACGGTGTCCTCGTCCCCGGTGGCGACGCTGCCGGCTTTGCCGGCGTCGTCGCCACCGGCGGCGCCGGCAAACGCAGCGGCCAACACGACCATCAACCAGACGGCCAGGCGGCCGGGCCTTGGCATGTTTCTCATCACCGCGTCAGTCCTTGTCCTTGGGGTATTCGGCGAGGATCTTGTCGCCGGCGGCGAGCCCGTCGAGAATCTCCACCTTCTCGCCGCTCTTCTTGCCGATCGTCACCTGCTGCTTCACGGTCCGCCCGCCGTCTTGCACCAACTGGACGTAGTGCCGCGTGTCGTCCAATTCGTCGGTCTTCATGGCCTTGGCGGGGATCGTCAGCGTCCGCTTCTTCAGGTAGGGGATCAGCCTGACTTTACAGTCCATGCCGGGCATGATTGCGCTCATCTCGTCGCTGAGCGTCACGCGCAGCTCCGCGGCGAAACCGCCATCGACGCCCGGGATGGTCTCCACTCGGGTGACCGAAGCGGCCGCCCGTGCGTCGGGGGCGACCACCGGCGTGACGGTGCCGGCCAGGCCCGTCTTGATCCACTGGAGGTCCTTCTGGTTGACCGAGGCGCGGATCGCGACGGGACGCGGATTGACGATCGTCATCAGCACGCCGGGCGACGCGCTGGCGCCCGGCTCGAACTTGTCGGCGATCGCCGAGGCGCCGGTCCACTTGCCGCGGACACATTTGCCATAGTAGACGATCCCATCGGCCGGAGCGGTCAGCTTCATCAGCTTCAGGTCGCCCTTGAGCTTGGCGAACCGCTCGGCATCCCGCTTCTGCTCGACCTTGAGCTTCTGGAGGTTGATCTTCTCGCGCTCCAGGTCGAGCGGCAGGGTCGACTTCACCCGGTCCAGCGCCAGCTTGAGCACCTCGGCCGAGACTTTGATCGTCTCGATCTCGCGGGGCAGAAAGACGTTGGTCGTTTCATCGAACCGGTTCTTGGCCAACTCCAGGTAGAACTTGGCTCGATCGACCGCGTTCCGCTGCCGTTTGAGGATAATCTCCTCGGTCTCCTCGGTCAGATCGTCGGCCTTGTACATCTTTTCGAGCTGCTTGAGCTCTTCAAGCTGGTTTTCGAGCGTCTCTTCCGCGAATCTCAGGTTGTATTGGGCACTCTTCTTCGACAGCTCCAGATCGATCTTCAGGAACCGGGCGAGGTCTTCCTGCACGATCTTCTTCTGCCGCTCCGCCATCGCCAGGTCGATCGGAGTCGTCGCCTCCAGGAGCTTCAGGCCGATTTCCGCCTGCTCGAGCGACAGGGCGGCCAACTGCCGGGCGGTCTCCTGGTCCGCAATCGCCTCCTGGATCTTATCCGACTCGAATTCCACCAGCACCTCGCCCTTGCGGACCTGCGTCCCGTGCTCGACCGCTTTGAGGACCTTGAAGGTCGCCCAGCTATCCGGCTTCAATTCGACCGGCGTCATCGTCTGGGCAACGAA
>JAMOAF010000081.1 GCA_023621895.1 Planctomycetota bacterium | reverse complement strand
CGTCGGGTTAAGAAGAGCCTCGCTTACGCGTCGGGTTAAGAAGGGCCTCGCTGACGCGTCGGGTTAAGAAGGGCCTCGCTGACGCGTCGGGTTAAGAAGGGCCTCGGTTAGGCGTCGGGTTAAGAAGAGCCTCGCTTACGCGTCGGGTTAAGAAGGGCCTCGCTGACGCGTCGGGTTAAGAAGAGCCTCGCTTACGCGTCGGGTTAGCGATCGGCTCAGGAATCATCCGGGCTGGCCACGGGGTCAGCCGGCGGCGAAGTCCTCCGCTGCCCGGACCAGCATCGCCAGGTTCTCCGGGGCGACCCGCGGCGAAACCGAACAGGCGCTTGAAAGGATGAAGCCGCCGTTCCGGCTGCCGATCTCCAGCCGACGAATCGCGTCGGCGTAGACCTGCTCCGGAGTTCCCTCCAGCAGCGTGTGGACGGGGTCGATATTCCCCTTGAAGAAGACGCGGTCTCCGACCCGCTTCTTCGCGTCGGCCAGGTCGACGCTGCCCAGCGGGGGCGGGTCGAGCGTGTCGATCCCGCCGGTCCCGGTGTCGGCCATCAATTCCAGGCGATCGCCGATGTCGCCGCACGTATGGGTGTAGACAAAGACCCCTTCGGCCTTGATCCGCCGCACGACTTCGGCTTCGTAGGGCAAGACGAACTCCGCGTATTGCCGCGGCGAAATGAAGCCGCCGCCCGCAAATGCCGAGGAGATCAGCACCGCGTCGACGCCGCGCCGCGCCTGGCGGGCTCCGAGGTCCGCCGCCCCCTGGGCATAGGCCTCGAGGATCGGCTTCACCCGCTCCGGCTCGTCGAGCAGGTACATCAATGCCTGCTGGTAGCCGAACAGCTCCATGTACTGGGTGAAAGGCGAAAAGACCTCGCTGTGCACCGAGAGCCGGCGTCCCACGCGCTCGACCAGAAGGTCGATCGTGCGAAAGAAATAGCCGGGCCAGTACGCTTCCCGGAGCGGCCTGTACGGCTCGAGCCCAAAATAGAACGGATACTTCAGCCCGCCCAACCCGTGGGGATCGTCGTAATAGACCTGCGACGGGTCGACTTCCTCGATCGTCGGGACTTTCCGGGGCTGGGCCGGAAAATGATGGACATTGTCGTCCGCCGGGCAGCGCGCCACGTCGCCGTTGACGAACCGCACCGTCTGGCTGCCGTCCGCGGCCGTGTCGATCCGCTCGACAAACCGCATCCAGTCGGGATCGGTTCCCGGCAGGTTGATGAGCAGCCCGTCGAATCGGTAGCGATCGGCCAAGTCGACCAGCGCTGCGGCAAACCCCTCGCTGGTGAACCAGAGGTCCGCCGGCGTGATCTGCGTGTGCAGGAGATAGTGTCCGATCGCCAGTTGGCACATCACGGGCACTCGGTCGACCGGTTGATGGGCCATGGCGGCGCGGATTCGGGCGGGGCTGTCCATCTTGCGCCCGATTCGGCCGGCGGCCTTCTCCTCGCCCAGTTCTCTGAGCAATTCCAGGGTAAACAGTCCGGTATCGTGCCCGTCGCTGAAACGGATCTTGTAGGCATAGTTGCCGACCGGCTCCATGCCTGCGATCGTCACGGCCTTGCCGCTCGACTCCGCTGGCCGGCGGGCCGCGTCCGCCCTGGCGCGCTCCGAGTTGCAGGTTGCGCAGGGGCAGCGCTGTCGCAACTGGATCGGATCGTATAGGACCGACGTTCCGTCGCTCCACTCGATGCGGAGAAGACTTCCCTCCAAAGCCAGCCTCGTCGGTTGCACACCCATTCCCCGCCTCCGATTGGATGACGTGTGAGGTACCGCTCGCACCCCTGGCGGGCTTGGAGCATCCAGCCGCCGTCGGCACTTCCGGTTGATACTGGTAAGTCCATGGCGTCTCGGCGACTGATCGCTATTCCGCCGGCCCGAGCGCCATCACGTGCGAGGCGGTGCGCAGGTACATCGCGCCAGCGGCGATGGCCGGCGTGGCGTTGGTTCGTTCTCCCAGATCGATTCTCGCCAGCTCTTCAAACCGGCGCGAGGCCGCCAAGACGACCACCTGCCCGTCACGCGAGATGCCGTAGAGCCGTTCGCCGACGCAGACTGGCGAAGCGAAGTATTCTCCGCCGATCCGCTCCTTCCAGACAATCTTGCCAGTGGAAGCTTCCAAGCAGGTGACGATGCCCTTGTCGTACCACGAGAAGAGCAAATCGCCAAACCCGACCGGAGTGACCACGTAGGGGAGAGAACCGGTCAGCTCGTAGGCCACCTCGGGCGGGGTTCCCTTGCGCGGATTGCCGGGCCGGACGGCAAACATCTGGCGTCCGATTCCCCCTGTCCCGCAACTGGCAAAGACAAGTCCGCCGGCAACGGCGGGCGAATTGACGACGCGGTACTTGAGGATCGGCAGTTCCCACAACGCCTCGCCGGTGCGGGGGTCCAAGGCGCTGAAACCGTGGGCCCAACTGTTGACCAAGAGCTGGACCTGGCCATCTTCGGGCTGGTACAGGCAGGGCGTTGCATAGGCGGTCTTCTCCGTGCGCCGCTTGGCCAGCCAGCGCGTCTCGCCCGTCGCCCGGTCCAAGGCGATGATCGAGCTGGCGCCGTCCTGCTCGTTGGGCACGATCACCGAGTCCTCGAATACGATCGGCGAGGCGCCGATCGCGTGTTCGGCTACAAACGGGCCGAGGTCCCGCCGCCAACGTTCTTCCCCGGTCTGCTGGTCGAGCTTGACCAGCGAGAGCCGCTCGGGCGCGGCCCACATGAGGTAGACCGAGTCGCCGTCGAGCGCGGGGGTGCTTGATGCATAGCAGTTGAACTGGTGCCGGGGGTGGGGGGTCGAAGACAGCCTCCGCTGCCAGAGCACGGAGCCGTCGGTGGTGGACAGGCATGTGACCACCTGGGTGGCGTCGTCCTCCAATCCCGACGTGATGAACAGGCGCGAACCGGCGACCACTGGCGACGAGTAGCCGATGCCGGGCAACTCGACCCGCCAGCGATAGTCCGCATCCGTCCACCTTGCCGGAATCGTCCGTGCATCGCTCACGCCCGTTCCGTTCGGGCCGCGGAACCGAGGCCACTCCTGAGCCGGTGCGTTCGAGGCGGCCATCGAGAAGATCAACATTGTCAGAAAGACATCGCGGCAAGTTGCAGGCATCGATTACTCCGGTTCAACCCGGTGATTCGGGGATTAGCTTAGACAGGCGAACAATCCAGCCAGAATTCTAACCGCCGCGACCGCCGGATGTCGAGCGTATCGTGCGGCATTGGAAACCGCCGTGCCGGCCGCCTCTAGGGGCCGGGTGCGCGGGGCGGACGCCGGCTCTTGCGCTTTCGAGTCGGGGCGATGTTGAACGCCTTTGGCATACAAGGGCGCCAGTCCGCCTCTTCGATGTACCCGATGTTGGGCTGGGCTTTTGAGAGATTCACAAGCTCTGCCCCTGCCCTCCAATCTGCTCCCGGCTAATACCACTGAAACGCATAGTTGTAGAACTTCGTTCGGGCCTCTCGGCGCTTGGCGCGATCGAGGTATGGGACCCACTTCGACTGATGGAGGCGGAGGTGCTCCAGCAAGAGCTGGTCGCTGAGCTGGTAGGCCGTCCAACCCTGGCCTTGGCGGTTTCTTGCCAGCCGCTCCGCTTCGTCGTGCCTGTCGGCGAGCATGGCGACGACACCCGCACGGACGATCGAGTCGGGGCAATCCACCAGGGGCAGCAGGGAGAGGATTCCCTCGGAGTTGATCGGGTGGACGCTGATCTGCACCGACGGGGCCGAATCGCCGGTCATGATCCGGCGGACGTTGTACTGGTGTGCGAGGCAATCGACCGGCGTCAATCCGTACAAATAGACGAACAGCCCCAAGGCCCAGAGCTGGCGTCGCAGAAGCCAGAGGAAATC
>JAMOAF010000613.1 GCA_023621895.1 Planctomycetota bacterium | reverse complement strand
GGGCTCCCCTCTGGATATAACACGGTCTGTCTCGCCCGCCCGGAAGGCGTAACGCCAACGCAGCGAAAGACGACGGCGCCCGTCTTCACGCACCCGCTCTATGCACGGTAAGCCCAGTATCTTAAACTCTTGTCCCCCAACGGACAAGGGGATTGGAGAACGGGGAGGTCCGGCGGGGTTCAAGGCTCAATTCTCGAAGGCCGAGAGCGGGCAAGACTGTGCCTTGGATTGGGACCACCTGACTCTGAACCTTGGACTCTGGTTCTCGAACCTTGCCGGAAGTCGCGGCGGGCGAGGCGGAAAGGCGTAACCCCGACGGGTGGTGTGCCGGCCACCGCTGAGATTGTGCCGGAGCAGAGCGCTTGTCCGAATCTGTCTTGCGTCTCTGTCCGATGACAACAAGGCGCGGATTCGCTATGTCCGCGCGCCGTCGTAATTGAAGATCGTCCGCGCGGACGAACCGTCGCTGAAGTCGTGCCGCACCGTCCCGTCGTAGTCCCGCGACGAGACCACTGACGATCCGTCCTGGAACTCGTGCCGTACGGTGCCATCGTAACTGCGATAGGACTGGATCGCCGCCGTCTGCCCGTACGCAACGGAGACGCTCAAGGCGGCAGCCAGAAACGCAAGGTACTTCATTCCGCACCTCCTTTCCGTGCCCCTGTCTACCGCAGCATGGCATGTGCCTGGAGATGCATCAATATATCACTTTACCCACTTATGGGCTACGCGCGATGCTAAACCGATGCGAGACGAGCCCAGGACTCGAACCTGGAGCCTACGGCTTAGAAGGCCGTTGCTCTATCCAATTGAGCTATCGGGGCTTGCGCCAATTACCACCCTTCGGGGGCCATCCAGCGGGGCTGCGTTTGTCACAAAGGCATTCGCTTCGCTTGTGGCCGCGCACGCCAAAAGCGGCGCTTCGGACGCGGCGACCGGGTCTTCCCAACCCAAAAGTCTACCAAGTCGAGGCGGCAGGGGAAGGGCGCCAGGGCGTCGAAACGGGACGTCGGGTTTTCCGGCTCCGCCGATCGGGGACTGGAGGATGGATGTCTGCCCGGCGGGAAGGTTCCCAAGCCGGCCCGGATTATTCATGAGCCGGCGATTTTTCGATGTGCCGCGCGCGCCGTTGTAACCCGACGCGTAAGCGAGGCCAACTCAGGTCAGCCAGCCTCGCTTACGCGTCGGGTTATAAGCCTCGCTTACGTGTCGGGGTGTGATCGGTTCATGAATAATCCGGGCTGGAGCTTGGGGAACCCGGCAGAGACTCCGGGCGGGGCGCGTTGCTCGCCAGCGCCCCTTCTCACCAATCGTTCCCTCGAAGGTGCACTGTGCCGGCCGGAAAAGACTGCTTCGCCAGGGGAAGCCACATCGCCAGGTTCCCCTCGACCAACGGCTTTTCCTGCCCATCGGAGTCGACACGCACGACCGGCCGGTCAGGCAGCTCCAGCCAGCCGCATCGGGCATACAAGGGCACGCTCTTCGGCTCGCAGAAGAGTAGGCCGCAGTCGAGTCCCCGCCGCAACGCCTCGTCCATCGCCAATCCGAGCACTTGGCGGCAAAGCCCTGTTCCTCGAAGTTCGGGCAGGACGGCCACGTTCTGAACGCCTGCCACGCCAAGCGGAACGCCGCCAGCCGCGACCCGGCGCTCCACCACGCCCGCATGGGCAATCACGCGCTCGCCGTCAACCACGACCGCGCTGAACGACGGCGCGCTGCCGTGCCAGGCACGGCTTCGCGAAAAGAACGCGGCGTCTTTCGGGAAGCAGACCACCAGCATCCGGCGGATCGACGCCTCGAGGTCCGGCGCCAAGCCGCTCTCGTCGATGATCTGAACGGCTCCCATTTCCTATCCCCAAAACAGGTAGACGGCCATCTGCACCGCCGCGATTCCAATCGCCCAGACGCGCACGTTTCGCCAGTACGGCGGCACATACTCGGCCTGGCCAATCCGGTGGCGCGGAACGACGATCAGCCAGACCACGAGCAGCGCGAACACGCCGGCAAACGCGAGACGACCAATCATTGAGGCTCCTTTTCCGCGGCCGGAAGCGAATAGACCAGCCCCAGCAGCCGCTCTTGATCATAAGGTTTCGTAACCAGGCTGACCGCCACCGTGCTGGCGGCGGCGGCCACGAACGACCACCACGCGACCCAGAGGTAGGAAATCTCCACGTGATCGGGGCCGAGATGCTTCCAGCCATGCAGGAAGAATGCCAGGCCGACGCCGACGATGATCCCCGCCACTCCGCCGGCGCCGTTGATCCGCCGGAACAGCATTCCCAGCAGCAGCAGCGCCAACAGCGCGCCCTGGAACAGGCTCAAGAATGTCTGAAACGCCTCGAAAACCGACCCGAAATACTGGCGCACGAAGTGGGAACCGGCCGCTCCGCCGGCAAGAAACACAACAACCAGCCAGCGCCCCACGCTGAGCACTTCGCGCTCGTCGGCTCGCGGGCGGAACAGCGGCACATAGATGTCTTTAACCCACAAGGTCGAGGCGGAATTCACGTACGAATCGAGGTTCGACATCACGCCGGCCATGAATGCCCCGAGCACGATCCCCAAGACGCCGCGGGGCAGCAACTGCACCAGCAGCGGCAGCACCCGGCCCCCTTGCCAGTCGGCGGCGTCCATCGGTCCGACCCGGTCGTGGAACAGGGCCAGGCCGATCAGGCCCGGCACGACCAGCAGGATCGGGAACACGAGCTTGATCGCGGCGCACATGATATACGAGGCGCGGGCCGCCGACTGGCTCGTCGTGCCCAAGGTCCGCTGCACGATCGCCTGGTTTCCGATCCAGTAGGCCGGTCCGGCGACGAATCCCAAGCCCAGCAGAACGGAAGGCCAAGAGAACAGGGGCGCGTCGGCCGGCAAGATGAGCTGGAAATGATGCTCCGTTCCCGGCAACTCCGCCACCCGCCGCTGGAGCTCGCTCCAACCGCCGACTTCGATCATGCCAACGATGCAGATCAGCGTCGCGCCCGCAATCAGCACGATGCAGGAGACGAAGTCGGTGAATACGACGGCCTTCAGCCCGCCGAAGGTCGTGTAGGCGCCGACCACCAGCGTCAAGATGCCGATCGACAGGTAGAAATTCCAGCCCAACAGATGCTCGAACATCGTGCCGGCGCTGACGAAGATCGTGGCCAGCATGGCCACCATCGACGTGCCCCAGATGACCGCGAAGAGCGTGCGGACCGTGCGGTTGTAGCGGCGGCCGAGGTACTCGGGGATCGTGTAGACGCCGGCCAGCCAGAGATACGGCATGAACAGAAACGCGGCCACGAGCACGGGGAAGATGCAGCCGATGAAATCGAAATTCATCATCACCATGCCGTAGCGGTAACCGTCGTCGGCCAGCCCGACCATGTCCTTGGCGCCGATGTCGGAAACGACCAGCGAAGTCCCCACGGCCCACCACGGCAGCGTCCGCCCGCCGAGAAACAGGTCCTTGCCCGTCTTCACCCCGCGGCTCAGCCACAGCCCGATGACTGCGATGACCACGAAGTAAAGCACGACGAGCGCAGCGTCGATTGGATCAAGCGCGAGCGAGCCGAGAGATGCCATTGGTCTTGTGCGGGGTCAAGGAGCGGGTTTTGCGAGTCACTTCTTGGCCGCCGCCAGAATCTGTTGGGCCAGGCGGCTTCTGGCGGCCTGGTAGTCGGCCGGATTCGGGTTCCATTCGAACCAGGAGGGGGCCAGCGGCAGGACGATGCCTTCCGCCTCGCCGCGCCGGCCGAGCCGCTCCAGAATGGCCAAGAGCTCGTAGTCTTCGATGCCGTCGCGGAGCGCTTTGAGGCGCAGGCTCGGCGCGATGCCTTCGTATCCGACCGCCCTGCCGGGATAGACAAGGCTCCCCTCGCCGTTGTAGAGCAGCTCCTTCTGGCGGTCGCGGCGATCGAGCGTGCCGGGATCGGTCCAAGGGTCTTCCACGCCGGACCAGTACGACATGCCGCCCCAGTAAAGCAGCCCGGTCATCCGGTAGCGCCAGGCGATCCAGGCGGGGACGCGATAGTTGAGCAGGGGGAAGTCGGTGTGCCACCAGGGCGTCTTCTTGCCTTGGCAGAGCGCCGTGTAGGTCCAGACCTGCTCGCCGAGCGCCAATCGCGCCGCGGCGCTTTCGGGCTTGAACAGGGAGAACAGCGGGCACCAGATATCCACGGCGCCGTAGAGATCGCCCCAGGCTTCCTTCTGGGGCCATGTCTGTTCGACGACGAGAACCTTGACGACGGAATCGGCAGCGCGGATCGCCCGGCCCCACTTCTGCACGTAGCGGTACGCCTGCTCGTCGTTCGGCTCGTCGCGGAGGTAGGTGTAGAAGAGGACCTGCGGGCGGTCCAGTTCCTTGGCCGCCCGGTCCCACGCGCGCAGCCAGGCGTGGAGCCGCTCTTTTTCCGCTTCGGGGTCTTTGACGGCGGTCCTGGGGTGTGGGATCGGCAGGGCGTTGACGTGGTACCGGTCCACGAATGCCCGGGCGGCCTCGATCTGCTCGGCGGGGATCAGAAAGCTGCCGTCGGGCTGGGCCTCCGGCCGGAGGCTGCCCGAGGGGAGCGTGGCGTTGATGCGGTGCCGCGTGAGTAGTTCGGCTACCTGCCGTTCGACGGCCG
>JAMOAF010000383.1 GCA_023621895.1 Planctomycetota bacterium | reverse complement strand
TACTCGGCCTGCCGTGCGATGTCCCGGATCGGGCCTTCCAGCAGCGCCGGCAGGGCGTCGCCGGTCAATCGGGTCTTCACCCCCCGCTCGTCGATCCGCGTCTTCTCGCCGATCGCTTCGCAGCGGTAGTCGACCCGAACGTTGACCGCGTCGAGGTCCAATCGCTCGACGATGTCGATCGCATCGCCGCTTCCCGCCAGGGCTTTGCCGACGGCGGCGTCGATGAACCACTCGAAGGTCGGCGCCATGTCCGGCGTCTGGCGGCGAAGGGCCGCGAGGATTCGTTGTTTTCCGTTCACCTGGCAGATTCCTCACGTTTTCCGGGCGCGCCGGGCCAGCCCGGCCGGCGCGGTTTGGCGCCGCGGGCAGCCCTACCCCGAAAATTCCTCGAAAAGCGCGTGGCTGACCGGCCGTGTGGCCGGATACGCCTGCTGATAGATGCTGAACCAGCGGGCGTAGTCGGCGGCGCGTCGGGTGTCCGGTTGAAAAACAACGCCGGGGCGATGGACCCGCGAGCAGGCCTCCTCGATGCCGGCATACAGACCCACGCCAATCCCCGCGAGCATGGCGGCGCCAAGCGGCGAGGCTTCCTCGACCTCGGGCACCTCGATCGCCCGCCCGAGGATGTCGGCCTTGTTCTGCATCCAGAAGCGGTTCCGCGTGGCGCCGCCCACGGCGATGAATTTTTCCAGCCGGCCCCCCATCGCGGCTTCCATCGAAGCGACGATGTCGAGGAACTGGTAACCCAGCCCCTCGATGACCGCCCGCAACAGGTCCCCTCGCGTCGCCCGAGGGCTCAGCCCCAGCCAGGCGCCGAGGCTCTTGGGATCGACAACGGGGCAGGAAGAGCCCGACATATGGGGCAGAAACATGACGCCGCGGGCGCCGTGGGGCGCGGCTTCGGCCTCGGCCATCAACTCCGCCCAGTCGAGTTCCTTGCCCGAGCCGGCGCCCCCGGCCAGTTCGTTGCGGTACCACTCGAGCATTTCGCCGGCGACACTTGCGCCCCAGGCGGTGTACATGCCCGGCGCCACGTGGGCCTGGACCGTCATGCCCGCCTGCCGGAGCCGGTCGTCAAGCAGCGGTTCGGCGGTCGAAAGCACGACGCTTTCCCAGGTACCGGTGATGTCCAGCGCCGAAGCGGGACGGAACGCGCCCACCGGCAGCGTGCCGCAGATCAGGTCGTGGCCGCCGAGCACGACCGGCGTCCCTTCCTCCAGGCCGGTGATTTCCGCCGCACCGCGGTGGACTTCGCCGATTACCGATCCGCTCGGCAGCGCCTCGCAGAGCAAGCGGCCGTCGATTCCCGCGGCTGCGACCATCTCGCTCGACCAGCCGAGCGCCCGCTGGTCGAAGAGCATCGTGCACGAGGCCATGCTGTAGTCCGTCACTCGGCGGCCGCAGAGCATGAAGTTCACAAAGTCCTCGATCAGCAGCCACTTGTCGGCCCGGGCGAGGATCTCCGGCTCGTGCTCGGCCATCCAGAGAATCCGCAACGCCGAGTTGATCGGCCAGACCGGATTGCCCCCGACTGCAAACGTCTTCTCCGCGCCGATCGCTTCCAGCCACCACCGGTGTTGCGGGCCCGTCCGCGGATCGTGCCAACTGATCAGCGGGTAGAGCCAGTTGCCATCGCCGTCGAGCGGCACGCCGTCCATCCCCATTCCCGTCACTGCCACCGCGCGAATCCGCCCCGCGCCGTCCAGTCCGCCGATCGCCTCGCGAATCGCTTCGGCTGTGCCGCCCCAGATTTGCTCCGGCTGCCAGACGGTCCATTCGGGGTGCTGAGCGCTGGGGTGAAACTTTTCGGCCGGGCGGGTGCCCCGGGCAACCGCCCTGCCGTCCAGATCGTAGACGATTGCCTTCAGACTGGTCGAACCCAGGTCGATCCCCAGCAATAAATCCATCGGGCGACTCCTCTTCCGCGCGATTCTTCAACCCCGGCCGAGCCCGAATTGTAGCGGCCTGGCACGCGAAAAGAAACGAATCGGAAGATTCGAAAAAGCTGGCAAAACGCCCGGCGGTGCAGTATGCTGGCGAGGTAAAAACCTTCGCCACCACCAGCCCGCGCTGTTTTCGGTTTTTGTTCCGAATCAGACGAATAGACGACGAATAAACGGTCGCGAGTCTCTGTTTCCAGCACGCCACGACGGGGCGCGGGTGAAAACGAAGACTTCCGATCCCGTTTTGCGACCCGTCCCGAAGGGACACCTCTGAGCCAGCCCAGGGCGGAGGTCGGCGAGTGAAACGAGCCGTCCGCAGCCCTGGGTTAGAAGCCGCCTCGGACCCTGCCAGCCCCAACGGGGCGGCCCTAACAAAGAGGCCAAAAGCATGTCTCAATCGTTGGCCAAAGTCCAAATGGATCAAGAAACGACTGCCCCGGCGGAGTGATTTCCAATGGCAGGCCGGTTGTGGGATTTTTTCCGCAAGTCAGTCGAATGCCGAGCAGGTTCGAGTCTCATCGCTAATCAGGAGGAGCACCACAAGCGGATCTCGTTCCAAGACGCGTTTCGGGCGACCCGCCAAAGGTATGGGATCGCACCTGACGAACGTTGCGCCCGGGATTGACCAGCGCGGTCATCCATTTCCTTAGGACCGCCCCGTTGGGGCTGGCCGCGTTTTGCGCGGCTCCAGACCCCAGGGTTGCGCACGGCTCGTTTCCCTCGCCGTGCTCCACCCTGGGCTGGCTTAGGAGTGTCCCTTCGGGACGGGACGAAAAAAGCGAGTCGACCTTGGCGAGGTGAAAACCTTAGCCGTCACCAGCCCCTGCTGTTTTCAGTGCCACCAGAAGGCAACCATGGAACAAAAACGGCAAAACCGGAATAGACCAATTTTCACCTCCCCAGCAGTATGCTCAAGCTGGTTTGTGCCTTTCTAATCGGGAGATTTCCATGATCCGATCGACGAGAGCCCTTCTCCTCCGGCACGCTGCCGCGGTCGTTACGCTGGCCTTCGTCGCGAACGCGGCCGGCGCCGAAGTTGTCGAGTGCAAGGCCAAAGACACGCTCACCGCCGTGGAGATGGAGCCCGGCGACCAGGTCCGCTTCCAGCTCCGCGATGGCCGGCCGGTTACGCTCCTCCTGGAGGACACCGACGCGGCGATCGTCGAGAAGGTTGTCCCCGGTGGGATCGTCTATCGTTTCTCGGCCAGCGTGCGGATCGACGGCCAGCCGATGACGCTTGAGCGGTTTGCCTGCTCGCAGGAGTGTTTCTACGAGCCCTATGTCGTCAACGGCCTGCGGATCTGGCTCGACATCGTCAAGGATGTTTTCGACCTGATCCCGGTTCGATACCCGCGCGAGGGCAACCTGCGATGCCGGCCGCGCAAATCGGCCCGGCTGGCGCTCCAGGACGCCTCCCTGCGGATTTGCCCGGAGGAAGTCAACCTCTGGATCGAGCACGAGCCGAGCACGCTCGACGTGGGCCAGTGCTACAACGGCGACGACTGCTACCTCGGGCCCTACCTGGGCGAGGCCTGCCACGTGGGGATGGACATCAACCAGCCGAAAGGGAGCGTCCTGTTCACCCCGATCGCGCTGGATACCCAGGCCTATTTCAACAGCCTGGCGATGGGCCACAACAACAACCGCTGGCGGGGGGTTCGCCGCTGGGAAAACGGCGACGTGTGGGCCCTGCAAAGCCACCACCTGATCAAGCTGCTCATCGACGAAAAAACGCCTTTGGCCTCCGGAACGAAGTACGCGACAACCGCCGGTGTCTTCGTGGGCAGCCATGAGCACACCCATTTTGAATTCAAGACCGGCCGGCCTCGCGCCGCTTCGACCGGCGATCCGGCGTCGATCGCCACGCCGATCGATTTCGACGACGATTCCGCGCTCGCTCAAGAGCAGCCC
>JAMOAF010000718.1 GCA_023621895.1 Planctomycetota bacterium | reverse complement strand
TCGGAGTGCCGCCAAGCCCGCTGCGCGCTGACGATTAGCGGTCAGCCGCTTTGACCCTCGAAGCCATCATGAACCGAATCATCGACTCGCACCTTGACCTGGCGTGGAACGCGCTGGGATGGGACCGTGACCTGACCCTTCCCCTGGCCGAGATCAATGCCGCGGAGGGCGGCATGAGCGACAGCGACGCCCGCGGCCGCGCCACCACCTGCTTGCCGGAGATGCGTGCGGGCGGCGTGTCCGTGTGCCTGGCAACGGTGTTGGCGCGGGTCAACCCACAAGCGCCGGCCGACCAGCGCGAATGCCGGCTGAGCGTCGACCATCGCCACCCTGCGGCCGCCTATGCGGCGGCACAAGGGCAACTGGCCTACTACCGCCTGCTCGAAGCCCAGGGCGAGATCGCGTTGCTGCGGACCGCCGGGGACCTCCTCCGCCATTGGCGGCAGCCGGCAGGCACGGCCGGCAAGCAGCCGATCGGCATCATCCTGGCCATGGAGGGCGGCGACCCGATCGTCGCTCCCGAACAGGCCGAAAGCTGGTGGCGCGACGGCCTCCGCTCGGTCAGCCTGGCCCATTACGGCCCCAGCCGGTACGCCGTGGGGACCGGCGAGTCGGGACCGCTCACGCCCGAGGGGCGGCGGCTCTTGGCGGAATTCGAACGCCTGGGAATAATCCTCGACGTGACCCACCTGGCCGAACCGGGATTCACCGAGGCGCTGGCCTTGTTCGGCGGCCCCGTGATGGCCAGCCACAACAACTGCCGCGCGCTCGTGCCGGGCGATCGGCAGTTCGCCGACGAGCAGATTCGCCGGCTGGCAAAGCGCGGCGCCGTGATCGGCGTGGCGCTCGACGCCTGGATGCTGCACACGGACTGGCGGAAGGGCCAGACGCCGCGCGAGGCGGTCCGGATCGACGCCGTCTGCGACCACCTCGATCACATCTGCCAGCTCTGCGGCGACTGCCGGCACGCCGCCATCGGCAGCGACTTGGACGGCGGATACGGGACCGAACAGACGCCCCTCGGCTTGGACACGATTGCCGATCTTCAGCGACTCGCCGGAATCCTGGCCGATCGCGGCTACAGCGATGAGGATATCGCCGCCGTGTTTCATGGGAATTGGCTCGACTTTTTTAGCAGGCACCTTCCGCAATGATTTTTATACCCCACCGCCCTCGCCATGCCAGGTCGACGTCCGCGCCGGCCTCCGGAAAACACCACGCGGGCGCGATCCCGGCCCTCCTGTTGATTGCCGGCCTCGCGGCCGGCCCGTCGGTCGCCGGCGAGCAGACGCCGCAAGTGACCAGCGAGCTCCGCGAGCGGGCGGTAAGCACGCTCCGCGACGTGCTTGAGCACCAAGAGCGCTGGGTCAAGGTCCACGCGGCGGAATTCCTTCTGAGTCTGGACTACCCGGAGGGAGTCGAGAAGGAGTTCACCGAGGAGCTTGAAAGGCATGGCACGGAGCCGGAATACCGGATCGGCATTTGGCGCGTGCTGGCCAAGGCCGCGTACGACCCGCGCGAGAACCGCCGCTTTATCGCGCGGATTCGCGACGTGTTTCTCGATTCCGCCGCGCCCGACCGGCTGCACGCCGCCGAGACCTTGGCGAAGCTCGGATACGCCATTCCACAAGAGACGGGCGCGGCCGGCGGCGGCGAGCCGGAACGCCAGGCGTTTGAGCGCGCGGCCGGCGGTGGCGATTCGATGGCCGTTTACGCCCGCTGGGTCTTGCTCAACAGCGACCCGCGGCGCGACGACTCGCGGCTGGCGGAAATGCTCTCATCCGCGGATGCTCGCGCCCGCGGCACGGCAGCTTACGCGATTCGCCACCTCGCGTCGGTCTCTCCGGCCACGCAGCACGCCCTTGTGGCCGCGGCCGCCGCCGAGCCGCGGGATTCGGCCGCCGAGATCCAGATCGTCTGCGCGATGGCCGTACACGCGCCGGCCGCCCAGCGCGCCGAGTGGATCGCCCGGTTGCGCGCGTTCGCCGAGGCCGCAGACGCCAAAGACAGGTATCACGCCCGCCAGACGCTGGCGCAACTGGCCGGCCCGGCCGATCTGGCGCTGCTCAGCCGCGGGTTGGACGACGCGGATGCCGACGTCCGCGCGGCGTCGGGCTACGCGGTCCTGCGGCTCGGCCGGCGGACGCACCATCGGTTGTTCGGCCTCGACTGGGCGGTGATCGCCGTCTACGCGCTGGGAATGCTGGCCGTGGGATGGTACTACTCGCGGCGGACGTCGACGGCCGACGACTACCTGCTCGGCGGCCGCAAAATGAACCCGCTCAGCGTGGGCCTTTCCCTGTTCGCCACGCTCTTGAGCACGATTTCGTACCTGGCGTACCCCGGCGAGATGATCCGCTACGGACCAATGGTTTTGGCGATGATCCTGGCCTATCCGCTGGTTGCACTGATCGTCGGTTGGCTGATGATCCCGTTTTTCATGAAGCTCCGGGTGACCAGCGCCTACCAGATCCTGGAGATGCAGTTGGGCCTTGGCGTGCGGATGATGGGTTCGATCTTCTTTCTCTCGCTGCGGCTGCTCTGGATGGCGGTGATCATTTACGCCACGACGGACAAGATCCTCGTGCCGCTGATGGGGCTGACTTCCGCGGCCACGCCCTGGCTATGCCTCGCGCTCGGCGCGATCACGATCACCTACACGTCGATGGGCGGTCTGCGAGCGGTCGTGCTCACCGATGTCCTGCAAACCTTGATCCTGCTCGGGGGCGCGGTCCTGACGGTCGTCGTGATCACGGTCCATTTGGGAGGCGTGGCGAATTGGTGGCCCACCGCCTGGCCGGCCCACTGGCCGGAGCCGCGGCTCTACGATCCCAACGAGCGGATCACGTTCGTCGGCATCGTGCTGGCGACGTTCACCTGGTGGGTCTGTACGTCCGGATCGGACCAGATGGCCATCCAGCGCTACCTCGCCACGCGCGACGCCAGGGCCGCCCGCCAGGTGCTGATCACCACGCTCGGCGCCAACGTCGTGGTCAATCTCCTGTTGACGTGCGTGGGCTTTTCGCTCTTGGCGTTCTTCCGCCTCAATCCGCACCTGGTTGGCGACGGGCAGACGATCCTCGGCGACGCGGACCGGCTGTTCCCCCAGTTCATCGCCGTCGGCTTCCCGGCGGGGCTGAGCGGCCTGGTCGTGGCGGGGCTTCTCGCCGCGGCCATGTCGAGCCTCTCCTCCGGCGTCAACTCGTCCTCATCGGTGATTACCGTCGATTTCATCGACCGTTTCCGCCGCAAGGAGAACGAAATCGATCAGGTCAGGCTGGCCAGGTACGTCTCCGTCGTCGTCGGCGCGATCGTGGTCGCCCTCAGCGCTTATGTCGGAGTCGTCCAAGGCAACCTGCTCGAGGTGACCTACAAGGTGGTGAACCTGATCACCGCCCCCTTGTTCGGACTGTTCTTCATGGCCATGTTCGTACCCTGGGCCAAGGGCTGGGCGACAATCGCCGGCGCGGTTTGTGGCATGGCCGTCGCCATCACGATCAGCTTCTGGAAGGAGTTGACCGGCACCACCGGCGGGATCAGCTTCCTCTGGGCAATGCCGACTTCGTTTGTGGCCCAGATCGCCGTTGGCTCGCTGGCCAGCCTGGTGCCGGTCGGCCGCCGCAATCGACCCGCCGCATGACTGGCGATGGCTGAACGACCTATGGCACCTGAACCGCAGCCACGGCTTACCGATGTGGATCGCCGCATCTGGGGCGAAGAGCTCGACGCGTTCGTGCCCGAGCGGATTTTCGATGTCCACACCCACGTCTATCGCTGGCAGTTCAGCGGCGAGAACGACTCGGGCCCGCTTTACGACCTGCTGGGAAACAGGTTTCCGGTCGCCGATTGGCAGC
>JAMOAF010000410.1 GCA_023621895.1 Planctomycetota bacterium | reverse complement strand
ATATGGCCGACCGAGCGGCTGCGGGCGAAGACCAAGGGGGCGCGGTTGCCGCCGGCCAGGCGATCCGACACGACCAGCGGCACCAGGCCCGTCGGATCGACGGCAATCCGGAACCTCTGCTCCTCCGCGCCGGTGCTCTCCGGCTGCAAAATCGTCTCGCCAAGCTGCACTTGCCGGCGCTCGTCGAGCTCGAGCAGGATTTCAGAGGCCGGCACGGGCGGCAGCCGGAGCGTGGCCGCCATGTCTCCCCCCTTGCCCGCCAAGGGCGCCGACAACTCCAGCACAAGCTCGAACCGGCCTTCCGTCTCGACGAGGAGCAGCAGCGTGCCGTCGTCCTTGCGGCCGAACCGGGCCGGCTCGCCGCCCAATTGCGCCGACTCGATCGCCAATCCTCCGAAAGGCAGGTCAACCGTCTGCCACTGGCCGCCGAGTTTCATGCCCTCGATGCGGCCGGTGATCCGCAGTTCGTGTTCATCCAGCCGCGCGTCGTACGTTGCCCGAGTCAACACGGCCTCGTCCGGCGGGACGGCCCCCGCTTGGATGTTGCGCTGGGCTTCCTGCCAGAGAGCGAGGACCTTTTCACGCGGCATCAGCACGCCTTTCGGCGAGCTGTCAAACAGCACCTTCAGTTGATCGGAGGGAATGTAGACGTTGCGGATTCGCGGTGGACCGCCGGCGACTTGAGCCGAGGCAGGGGTGGCAATAAGGCACGGCAGCAAGAGGGCCAGCGCCAGGTGCGCAAGCACGCGGCCCCCCGTCCTCCGCGCGCCGCGAAACGGCGCTGATCGCAGTCTGCTCCCGTTGTGTGGCTGCTGACTGTTCATGACTGCCTCATCCGGGTGCGGCGAACGAACAACAACCAGACGACCAGCCAGATCGCGACAACGGCGGCAATTCCCAGCCGGGCCGCCAAGAGCCAACTATGGACGAGCGACGGCAGGAACAAGCCCGCCAGCAGCAGGCCCAGCGCCGCGGCGAGGATTGTGAACACCTTGGCGTCCAGGGAGAACGGAACGAGCACGCCGCCGATCACCAGCACGACGAGGCTGGCGATAACGGTCATCGTGGGAATGTGCCAGTAGCCGATTTTCAGTTCCGCCGGGCCGGTCAGACTGCTGAACAAGTACTGCGTTCCGCCAACCTGGAAGTCGAACGACGAGGCGTCCTTGGGAAACCAGGCGTCGGGATTGTCCGGGGCGCGCGTAATCATCCGCGCGTCCCACAGCCCGACGCTGATGTGGCTGGCGAATCCTTCGGGGTCGCCGACGAGGCGGAAGTCCTTCGGCACCCAGACGCGGACGTAGACCTGCTGGAACTTCACGCCCTCGTCGAACCGCGGCAGCGGCAGGGGCAACAGGCCGGTCAGGTCGAGCTGTTTTTCGGGCAGAGGCGTTTCGAAGACGATCGCGATCTGGAACGGCTCGTCGGAGTCGTCCGCGCGGGCCACGTTGATCAAGTAGGTCTTGTCGCCGGGACCGCCGCCCGGCGATTCGGGCGCTTTTTCAGGCGCCACGCTCTGCCCCGCCACGCTGATGCCCAGAATCCGCGGATCGCGCAGGGCGACCGCCAGCCGCTGCCGCTCGCTCGATTTCAGGTCGTAGCGGGCGCGGATCGTGATCGGGCCGTCTTCGGTGACCACGGCCTCGATGTATGCGCGGCGCACGACCGTCTCGACGACGTCTTGGCGCTCATGCTTGGTGACGCCGAGCGCCAGTTGCGCCGGATGCCCGAAATAACGGTACGTCAGATACGGCTGGCCCGCGCCGAGCGGCTGCGACAGTTCACGCGGGTCGATCTCTTCCAGCCCGGTCGGCGCGGGATCGACCGACAGGGCGCGGTCTTTGTAAATGGCGATCTCGCCGGCCTCGCGGTCCACGTCCAGCGCTTGGATTGGTCGCAGGATGAACTGCGGTCCAGGATCGGAAATCGATATCTTCTGGTCGTATGTTGCGGTGAATGTACACTGGCCGAGTGTTTCGGAATGCAGCACGATCGTCCACTCGACCGTCTCCTGCCCGGTTGGCTTCTCGCCCGCGAGCCGTTCCTTGATGCCCTCGCCTTCGACTTGCAGCCGATCGGACACGCCCGCGGGCACCGCGATGCGGAATCGGTCGGCGCCGGCGAACTCGACCAGGTAGCGGAACGTCGTCGTCACCTGCACGACGTCTTCCTTGACATTGGCGACCGTTCCAACGGCGGCCGAGGTTCGCCGCGGCCGCTCGGCGATTGTCTGCACAATGCTGACCGGCCGGGTGACGAACGAGAACGCCGCGGCGAGCACCGAGCCTTGGGGAATCTCCGGCTGGAATCCCTTGGCTGCCAACTCGGCGGGCGTGGCGGCCCGGGCGGCTTGCAGCCGCGCCGGATTGGTCTTCACCTCCAGCGATTCCGGCGCAATCACCGCCACCAGCCCCTGTTCGCGCGTGGCGCCGAGCGGCTCGAGCACCGGCAGGTCCAGCTCGCCGGCCGGCTTCTCGCGCGCCTGACTGACCGTGACGGTCGCCGCCAGGTCGCCGAGCAGTCGCTTGCCGAGATAGACCGTCAGCGTCTGGCCGCCCTCGGCGGATGCAACCTCGAATCGCTCCATCGATTCGGTCCGCACGTCGTCGACTTGAAATCCGGCGGGCAAACGAAATGCCAGCGTGAAGATGCCTGACCGGGTTACCTGGTATCGAAACTCGCCGCGCGCGGTCAGCCGCGTTTTGTCGACCAGAATCGAGACGCGGGTGTCGGCGGCGATCCGCGGTTCGAGCGGCGAGGCGGCCACGAGCAGCTTGTGGTCCGGCGTGAAGAATTTGTAGAACGTGCTCCGCGGTTTCCGCAGCGTCTCGGGCGCCTCGGCCGCGTCGATCCGGGTGAGCGACTCGCGGAGCGGATACTCCAGGCCCACGTCTTCGGCGCCGCGGACCGCCAGAATCCCGCTCTCGCGGGCCGCGCCGACCGCCCGCACCTGGCCCACTTGGAACGCCTCCTTGGAGAGCGGCGTTTCCGTGTGCAGCTCGAGGCGGACCGAGCCGGTCGCCGGGGCGTGCAACCGCACCGTGATCCGCTGGTGCTCACCGGCCGTCTCGGTTCGCCAATCGCGCAGCCCGGCCGCCTGAACGTCGAGCAACCGTTGGTCGAGCGGCACTTCGACCACCAGTTCGCCGAGCGAACCGCGGAGGACTTGATAGTCGAAGACGGCATGGGTGTGGACCACCCCGTCGCCCACGTCGACGGCGATTGTGCCGGTTACGTCGGCCAGACCGCCGGCCTCGTCGAGTCCGCCCGACTTGGGCTGCCAACTGACCGTGAACCGATCGGTTGCTCCCAAGGCCGCGCGGAGCCGCGTGGCGTCCTTCTCGGTCTGTAGCTCCGAGGTGCGCCGCGGAGCGACCTCAATCGCCAGGTCTTTTTCCGGGATTTCAAGTTCCAGGTTGCTGACTCCGACGGTCGGGCACTCGACGCTGAAGCTCCGCCCTTCAGCGGCTGACTTGACTCCGACCACCAGGCCGAGCGTGATCCGGTGCTTGCCCTTGCCCCGCACGAGCAATTCGTATCGCCCCTGGCCCGCCCCGCCCAGCAGCACGTCGCCGTCTTCAGCCCGGGCGGACGCGATCGCGGCATCGCCGAATTGGAGCGGCAGCCGCGCCCACTCGTCGCTCAGCGATTCCAGGTCGAGCGTCGCCTCCAGGCGGGCAAGCTGGCCGCTGACCGCCCCCTTGTAGTCGGCGCGCGTGATCACGCCGCTGGCCGGCGGTTGGATGGGCGGCCGCTCCGGTCGGACCAGGCGATTCCACATCTCCAGAAACTGCCCGTAGGGCAGCACGATCGAGGAGTCCTCCTTCTCGAACACGTCGCGGAGCTTCTCGTACGG
>JAMOAF010000935.1 GCA_023621895.1 Planctomycetota bacterium | reverse complement strand
CGCGGGGCGCATCAGGCCATGTCAACACGCCGGGGTGCAGGCGGCTGGTATCATTGAACCACCAATTGAAACCGTAGACGCCTGGTCCCGCGGCGCTGAAATGGTCTGAGCTGCCGCCGTACGAGCCGATTCCGAGATAATCGTCATCAGTACCCGTGTGCTGGGTTTGCGGGAGATCTTTGGGCGTCTGGGGCCGCATGTATTCGTCGAAATAGCGCGCGGGCAACACCTGGCGTCCGTTCCAGTTGCCTTTTTGGGTCCAGAACCAGACGATGCGCGCGAAATCCCGTACGGATGCACTGAGCCGGTTCTTGCTGTTGAACTGCAGGCCGTCCTGGAAACCCAATACTCCCAGGCGCTGGGGAGCTGGGGCGGCCTCGTTGCCGTGCTGCTTGAAAACCTTCTCGAAGAGGGTCTTCTGGTACAACTGAATGGCGAAATCGTTGTAGGCCCATGCTTCGCCGGGGCCCTCGGGGCGCGCGTACCCGCTGGTCATGGCGCCGAGATGACGGAAGGTGATGCCTTGGTGCCGGGGCTGCAGTTGCCAACCGAAGTCCGCGATGGGTTGGTCTACGCTCGTGACAAGGCCTTCCTCGATAGCGAAGAAGAGGAGGGTGCTCAGCACGGGTTTCGCCGAAGAATACCAATCGCCCAACTGGGCCTGGTCGCCCCAGGTCTTGACGACATAGCCGTCTTTGATAACGCATCCCCGGCCGCCGAGGCGTTCGGCCAGAGCATCAAGGTCCGCGGCGTTCACGCCCACTTCAGCGGGAGCGCGGCGTTCCCAGTCCGCCCCTGGAAAATGTGTTTCTGCGCGCGCCGCGGACAGGCTGAAGAGCCCACATGCGAAGACAAGCAGGAACCGGTGCATCAGGCCAATCTCCCGTAGACAACAGAGTCATTATCGCGAAACCTGTCCGGCCCGATTTGCGGACCAGGCATTGCCGCTTCACAGGGTATCACATTCTGCGGGCATGTTTAGGGGCGTATTGCGATACGCCCCTACCGAACAAGGGTTCGTGGTTATTTCCTCGCGGCTTGGTCGTTGAGCACCGCGGTCGCGTGGCGGGCGTGGTGGCCGTGCAGGTCTTGCGCATACTCGCGCAGGATGCGTTCGCCCAAGCCGTCGTAGTCGCCGCAGCGATACAATGCGCGCGCCAGGATCAGTTCGCGCAGGGACAGATTACGGGACAGGTCGGGGTCGGCATATTGGGACTGGGTTTTGGCGTCCTGGATGTCCGTGGCCGCGTGTCCCATCATCCCCGGCATGCGCAGGAGCGCGGCCATGGCTTCGGCCGCTTCCGATGCCTTGAGCGATTCAAGAGCGACGGCGGCCGCCCGGTGATGGGAAAACGCGCTATCGGGACCGAGTTGTTTGAGCTTTCGGAGTATGGGTTCGACGGCGCGTTTGTCGCGGGTGGCGCCTGCAGCGATGATGAGGCTGTCGAGGGGACTGACACTGCCGCCGAATTGGCCCATACCCTTGAAATTCCAGCCCTCGTCCCATTCGCGGCTGTCGATGGCCGCGAGCAGAGTGGAAATGCCCATGTTGTCGCCGAGCATGCCCAGGATGTGGGCGTAGACGAGACGGTCGTCCTCGTTGGCCGCCAGTTCGTATGCGGAGCGGAGCAGCGGCTTAGCCTCGTCCGGCTGCGCGAGAATTACGCCCAGTCCCTTGAAATCGTCTACGACGTCCGCGACGGCCTGCCGCACCTTTGCCTCGCTGAATGGGTAGGAATCGGTGTCGGTAAGCACATTCTCGGGGACGCAACCGGTTTCCACGAGGTGGTGTTGGAGCGCTTTGAGGTCGATATGGCGCAACGGCACGCCGGCCTGCGCGGCCATGGCCGCGGCCGCGCCCGCCGCGTAACCCTGGTTCTGGATATCGGGCTGCATGCGCAGAATCGGGACGGCGTCCCGGTGAGCGCTGATGCCCAATCCGGTAACCAGCATGCCCTCATACCCCTCTGGCAGGAGGGCGCGGTAGGGCGTGTAACCGCCGACGCCGGTCTTGTCTGGAGGATTCAAGGTGAACAGCGGGTGCACCGTGTAGCCGTGGCTGTCGAAGTTACTGTACGAATAGCCGATGCTGTCCGGATAGGTGCGGCCGTTGAAGAGGTCCAGAGGCGAGATGACGAAGTCGCCGACGATGCGGCGCCGTTCACGCGTGTCGATCAACTGGCCGAGATCGAAGGCGGACTTATATTTGTCTTTCGCGACGACGAATGTTTGCCACATGTCCAGGATATCGCCGTCGTCGGTGATCGTGTAATCGGTATTGGTGTAGTTGGCGCCCAGATTGCGAGGGGGCATGCCGGTGCCCTGCACGGCGACGTAGGAGCCATCCGTGTACACGCTTTGGGCGCCTGCCGCGACCGCGATGTCGGCGTTGCCGGTGGAATCGATGACGACGTCCGCCAGGACCACCCCGCGTCCCCATGGCGTGGCCACGACGGCTCCTTTGACGGTGTTGCCGTCAACCACCGCTCCGCAGCCGATGCAGCCGAACCAGATATCAGCGCCCGCGGCGCGCAACTCGCGCCGGTACCATTCCATGCGGCCCTCGACGTACCATCCCGACTTGCCTCTTTGTGCGCCGGTCGCTTCCATGGCGGCGTCGATTTCGGCGGTAAACCCCTGCCGGTGGCCCCAGTAATAGTTTCCAATGAGACCAAGCGTGCTGACGCCACCGAGGCCATGGAGGTACTCGACGACGAGGGTTCTGGCGCCGCGCCGCGCTGCCGAGATGCCCGCCGGCGCGCCGCCCGTGCCTCCCCCGATGACCACCACGTCGTATTCGGCGAGCACCGGCAACGCGGCCGCCTCGGCCGGGATCGTGGGCAATCCGTTCTGGAAAGGACGCACGCCGGTGAGGGACTCGCGCACGTCGCCCGGTTCGGTCGGGGCGCCTGGTCTGCCGGGCACGTAGGCTCCTGGAGCCAACGCGCGCGCAGGGCCGGTTTCGCCGAGGGTGTTGCGGAGGGTCTCGGCGAGGAGCGCGGCCACACGGCGTTCGCCTTCCGCGGAAGGATGCACGCCGTCCGGAAACAGCGCCACGGCGTCTTGCACGAGGGCAGCATTCACGTCGGCGAGCGCCGCGCCGGTATCGTGTGCCACGCGCGCGGCGGCGTCGCGATAGCGGGTCAAGACGGCTTCGAGTCCGCCCTCCGGGTCGTAGTATTCCTTGGGGTGGCGGGCATGGTACGGCTCAGGCACGATGGGCGGCACGGTACAGACGACAACCTGCGCCCCGGCGGCCTGGCAGCGTTTCACGATCTCCCGCAGAGCGCCCTCGTAGGCGTCCAGCGGCGTTTTGTACGCGCCGGGCGAGGGCATCACGCTGTCGTTGGTCCCGAACATCACCACGACGGCTGCCGGACGGTGTGCCAGGACGTCGTTCTCGATGCGGGCGAGCCCTCGCGGCGCTGTATCGCCCCCAACGCCGGCGTTGATCACGTCGTAATTGCCCAGCAGGGTTTCGAGGCGGCCGGGATAATGCTGCGCGGTAATGCTATCCCCAAAACAGACGATTCTTGACCGGGGTTTAACGCCCGCCTCCGCGGCAGCCGCGCGGCCGATGCGGGTCCCGGCGTCCATGTAAGCGAGTGGGCGGAGCAGCTTCGCCGCGGCGTCGCGCGGCACGTCGGCGCATCCGCCAAGCACGTACAGGCGCTTGATGTCCACCGGCCGGAACACCTCGAGGTCGACAGCGTCGGGACCCGGCCACTCGCTGTCGAGGGAGAATTCGCCGAGTATTTTGTCTGGGGGGACTTGGAACGGCATGTCGGAAGCCGCAACCTGCCCTTTTGCGTAGGATGCGTCGCGCAGAGTGTTCTCGGCGGCGGCGAACGAGGCA
>JAMOAF010000120.1 GCA_023621895.1 Planctomycetota bacterium | reverse complement strand
GAGGGTCGTGTAGTCCCACCAGTCCGGGGCGACTTTGCTGATCGGTCGGGGCATTGTTGGCCTCCTAAGAAGGGTTCAGGGTTCGGTCTTTCACCTCGTTGCCAAGCTCCAGCTTGGAAGCGTTCAGACTTGGTTCCCAAGCCGGAGCTTGGGAACCAGGAAGGAAGGGTTCAGGGTTCGGTCTTTCACCTCGTTGCCAAGCTGGAGCTTGGGAACCAGGAAAAAATCAGTGCCATTCACCTATGACCTGTGACCTAGAGCCTGGCGGCTGACAGCTCTTCTCACGCAAAAAGCGCTTTCAAAATGTCGTCTTGAGGATAGGAATGGCCGCGGTGCTGGACGAAGGCCTCGGCGGCCGCAACGCCGATCTGCTCGCCGCGCATCCGGGCGTGGCGGCGCATGGCATTCAGATATTCATCGATGCCGTGGTGGTCAAGGAGCCATTGCCGCTGGCTGACGTGGCAAGCAAGCATCTCGGCCTTCTCCTCCAGTTGATCACAAATGTCCACGTAGGTTGTCGGCTCAACGACGTTGCCCAGCGGGTCCTTGGCATCCAGCGGATCGCAGTAGTAAAGATAGGGGACTCGCGAGCCTTCAACGACTGGAAACTCGGAGCAATTCGGAGCGCCGTAAAGGAAGCTGGCCGCCCGAGCCAATAGCGAGGCCATCTCGTGATCCATCATGTATTCCTTCGGCGCGTGGGCGAAAACAAGCGTTGGGGCGATGCGCCGGAACAGGTCGTAGCACTTCTGGAGCGTCGGTTTGTCGTAGACCACCAGCCCATCGTTCTCGCCCAGGCAGTGGTAGGTGGCCCCGACCCGCCGCGCTGCCGTGGCCGCCTCCTCGGTTCGCCGAGCGCTGATTGCCCAGCGGGTCTCGGTCATGCTGCCACAGTCGCCGCCGGTTGCGGTGGCGATGTGAAGTTCCCATCCGGCCTTCTTCAACCGGAGGAGCGTGCCGGCGCAGAGGAATTCGGCATCGTCGGGGTGGGCAAGGAAACTAAGGGCGACTTTTCGTGTGGGCTGCGACATGGGAGGCTAGGAGATCAACTGCTGGGACTCGAATTGGGAGACGGGGGAACCCGGAACGGCTCCAGGTTCGGAATGCCGTCTAGTATAACGATCATGCCGGACGCAGCAAGCTGGCGCGGGCGAAACGCCGGCGGCCGTCCAGCCGGCTTGCACGGGAGTACTTTTTTCGTAATGCTTGTGGGAGGCTGGGAAAGCGGCGATGGCGCCCGGGGCGGGCAGTCCTCTTTGCATGGCGACAGTGATTTGCCGGCAGCGGACTTTGCCGCGGAAAGGAAATGGGCCCCTTCGCGCCGCGCTGTTGGAGTCTGAACGATTGCGAATTTGGAGAACGCAGCAATGGCGGAGCGAAAACTTGGCGTGGCGATTCACGGTGCGGGGTCGGTCGCCCGGGCGCACGTGGCCAGTTGGCTCAAGACACCCCGTGCTGAGATCGTGTCGGTGTCGAGCCGGCGGCTGGAGAGCGCGAAGAACTTGGCCGCGGAGTTCCAGCTCGACTGTGCCGTGACCGACGACTATCAGGCGGTCTTGCGGGACAAGCGCGTGGACGTGGTCAACATCAGCGGGCCCAACCACGTCCACGCCGAGCAGGCGATCGCCGCCGCCAAGGCCGGCAAGCACCTGATGATCGAGAAGCCGATGTGCATCACCGCCGAGGAGAACCGCGCGCTCCGCGACGCGGTGGCCGCAGCGCGGGTCAAGAGCGTGGTCAGTTTTGTGCTCCGCTGGAATCCGCTGTTCGACAACATCAAGTCGCTGCTGGCGTCGGGGGCGGTCGGCGACCTGTTCTACCTCGAAGTCGACTACTGGCACGGGATCAGCACCTGGTACAGCGGCTGGCAGTGGGCCCACACGCGCCAGACCGGCGGCAGCACGATGCTCTTGGCCGGCTGCCACGCCGCCGACGCGATTCGCTACTTCGCCGGGTGCGAGGTCGTCGAGGTGGCGGCTTTCGGCAACAACATCAAGCGCGATTACGAGTACGAGGCCAACGTGGTGGCGATCCTCAAGTTCGAAAATGGAATGATCGGCAAGACGTCGGCCCTGCTCGACGCCGACATGCCCTACTGTTTCAACATCGACCTGGTCGGCACCGAGGGCGCCCTCCGCGACAACCGCATCTGGTCGAAGCGTCTCTTTCCGGGCCAGACCGGGTGGACGACGATGAAAACGGTCATGCCCGACTCGGGCGACGTCGACCACCACCCGTTCGACGCGCAGATGAACCACCTGGTCGATTGCATCTGCGGGGATCGCGAGTCGCACTGCAACGTGGCCAGCGCCTTCCACACCCACGAGGTTTGCCTGGCAATCGACCGTTCCATCGCCGCGGGAGGGAAACCGGTTTCACTATGATGACACCCCGCCAACGGTGGCTCGCCCTGTTCGAAGGGCGGCAGCCCGACCGCATTCCGACCGACTACCAGGCGACGCCGGAGGTGACCGCCCGGCTGCTCGAAGAACTCGGCTGCGCCGACGAGGAGGCGCTCTGGAAGCGGCTGAAGATCGACCGGCGGAAGGAGATCTCCCCGCCGTGGACCGGCCGGCGGGAAGAGGGCGGCGCCACCAGCGACATGTGGGGCATCACTTACCGCCAGATGGAATACGGCGGCGGAGCCTACGACGAGCCGCGCCGCCATCCGTTGGCCGAGGTCGACTCGGTCGCGGAGGTGCACGCCTATCGTTGGCCGCCGCCCGAGGAATTTGACTACGCGTCGATCACAACCGTCTGCCGGGAGGACGATGGGGCCCGCCCGGTCCATGCCGGCTGCTACGAGCCATTTCTGCTCTACGGTTACCTGCGGGGCTTGGAGCGGGCGTTTGAGGACTTGATCCTCAGGCCGGAGATTGCCGACGCGATTCTCGGCCACCTGTTCGATTTCCACTGGGAGCATCACCGGCGGATATTCGCGGCCGGGGCGGGTCGGATCGACACCACGTGGGTCGCTGAGGACCTGGGCTCGCAGACCGGCCCGCTGATGAGCCTGGCGATGTATCGGCGGTTTTTGCTTGACAACCAGGTGAAGATGGCCGACCTGGCCAGGTCCCATGGCATCCACGTGATGTACCACACCGACGGGGCCGCGCGGATGTTCATTCCCGACCTGCTGGACCGCGTGGGGATCGAGATTCTCAATCCCATCCAGTGGCGGAGCGCCGGGATGGATCGCGCGCGGCTGGTGGCCGATTTCGGCGACCGGCTGATCTTCCACGGCTCGATCGACAACCAGCAGACGCTGGCTTTCGGCAGCGCCGAAGACGTCGCCCGCGAGGTCCGCGAAAGCATCGCAATCTACCGCCCGGCGCGTTGGATTTGCGCCCCCTGCCACAACTTGCAGCCGATCACGCCGACGGAGAACATCCTGGCGATGTACGAGGCGATCGGCAGCGCGTGAAGCGGAGTCTCGGCCAACCGCCGAGTTCACCGGCTCTGGTCATCCCCGGCCGCTTCGTCACTGCCGGCAGCTCTGGCATGCACCAGCCCAGTCAGTAGGACTCGATCTCCGTTGGCGCGACCCCCAATACGCTGGAGAGACGCTCAAGGGTCTTGCCTTGCGGTCTTTCGGTTTCGCCGCGTTCGATCCGCGCGATTGTCTTCGCTGAGATGCCGGGAAAATCGCCCCTCGATAAACGTCGCAGGATTCGCAGTCGTCGGAGCGAAGGGCCAAAACCTCTTTCCTCCGCTATGCGTCGCTGAGCGGCACGGCGGCGGTATGCCGGATCGATCCTGTAAAGCACCGAATGCGCCGACGCCTCATACTCGCCGAAACGAAGCGCATATCCGTAGTCGTCCAACTCAAAGCGGCTGAAATCGGGCTTGCACGGAC